>NZ_JAYAZJ010000061.1:0-27245 GCF_037273965.1 Claveliimonas sp.
AAAAGTGAAAAAAGTGTTGACGTGAGGGCTGTTTCATATTATTGTTTAATCAAGAAATGGATACATTATCAAATATCAACGATAAGGAGGAATGAGAGATGGATCCAATGATAATCACACTGATTCTGCTGGCGTTTGCGATCGTCATGTTCGTGCTGGAGAAGATACCGCTTGCACTTACTTCCATGATCGTCTGTATTGCGCTGGTGGTAACGGGCGTGCTCTCCATCGAGGAGGCATTTGAGGGGTTTATCGATACAAACGTGATCCTGTTCGTGGCGATGTTTATTGTAGGAGGAGCGCTCTTTGAGACAGGTATGGCAAACAAACTGGGAGGTATCGTAACGAAGTTTGCCAAGACTGAGAGACAGCTGATCGTTACGATCATGGTCGTGGTAGGTGCGATGTCCGGATTCCTGTCAAACACAGGGACCGCAGCCGTGTTGATACCGGTAGTGATCGGAATCGCCGCAAAGTCCGGCTATTCCCGGTCGAAGCTGCTGATGCCGCTCGTATTTGCGGCGGCCATGGGTGGCAATATTTCCCTCATCGGAGCGCCAGGCAATCTGATTGCACAGGCGGCGCTGCAGGACATAGGACTGAACTTCGCGTTCTTTGATTACGGCAAGATCGGCCTCCCCATGCTGGTCGCGGGTATCCTGTTCTTTGCTACTATCGGGTATAAGCTTTTGCCGGATAAGCCCAGCGTGAAGACAGAGACTACATTTGACGAGGAAGTGGATTACAGCAATGTACCGGCCTGGAAGCAGTATCTGGCACTGGTCATCCTGGTGCTCACCATCCTGGCTATGATCTTCGAAGATGTCATCGGGATCAACCTGGCTATTTCAGGAGGTATCGGAGCGATCCTGCTGATCCTGACCGGGGTTATCTCCGAGAAACAGGCCATCAGGTCAATCGATATGCAGACCATCTTCCTGTTCGGAGGGACTCTGTCGCTGGCAAAGGCACTTGAGGTCACTGGAGCAGGAGAGAAGATAGCGGAGGTAGTTATTGGTATGATCGGAGATAACGCCTCTCCGTTTCTATTGCTGGTCGTGGTATTTGTCCTTGCCTGCGTGATGACCAATTTCATGTCCAATACAGCTACAACAGCGCTCCTGGTGCCTATCAGTATCTCGATCGCTCAGGGAATGGGAGCCGACCCCAGTGCGGTAGTGATGGCAACGGTCATTGGAGGCTCCTGCGCATATGCTACCCCCATTGGAATGCCGGCTAACACCATGGTACTGGCTCCCGGGGGATATAAGTTTACAGACTATGTAAAAGCGGGGTTGCCGTTGATTCTGGTCTCCACAGTAGTAAGCCTTATTCTTCTGCCTGTCTTTTTCCCATTCTATCCGTAAAATGTAGAGTACATAAAAAAGGGTGAAGAGGGCTTCGGGATAACATGAACGGAAGATGTATGAAAGCGGCATAAGTGCCGAGTCTTAGAAAATGAGAAGAAATGAAAAGGAGGAAGTTAAAAATGAGTAAGGAGCAGTCAGTAAAGAAAATGACGGACGTTATGGCAAAATTCGTCGCCTATACAGGGAAAGTCCTTCCCGATGACGTTCGTACCAAGCTGGCAGAGCTGAGGGAAAAGGAGACAGGTGAACTGGCGAAGACCATTTATGACGCCATGTTTAAGAACCAGGAGCTGGCGAAGACACTGGACCGTCCCAGCTGCCAGGATACCGGAGTGCTGCAGTTCTTCGTAAAATGCGGCGTAAACTTTCCGCTGATCGGGGAAGTAGAAGCTCTCCTGAAAGAAGCGGTGATCCAGGCGACTATTGATGCGCCGCTCCGCCACAACAGTGTAGAGACATTTGATGAATATAATACCGGGAAAAACGTGGGCAAAGGAACGCCCACTGTATTCTGGGAGATTGTGCCGGACAATGATCAGTGTGTTATCGACACTTACATGGCTGGCGGCGGATGTACTCTTCCGGGAAAAGCCATGGTACTGATGCCCGGGGAAGGTTATGAGGGAGTGACAAAATTTGTGATGGATGTCATGACAAGCTATGGACTGAATGCATGTCCGCCTTTGCTTGTAGGCGTGGGAGTGGCCACATCTGTTGAGACTGCCGCTCTCCTTTCCAAGAAGGCGCTCATGCGTCCTCTGGGAACGCATAATCCCAACGCCCGCGCCGCTGAGATGGAGAAGCTGCTGGAGGACGGGATCAATGCAATTGGCCTGGGTCCTCAGGGAATGTCCGGAAACTATTCCGTCATGGGTGTACATATCGAGAATACGGCGAGACATCCTTCCACTATCGGTGTAGCTGTTAATGTAGGATGCTGGTCACACAGAAGAGGACATATTGAGTTTGATAAGGACCTGAATTATACGATCACTTCTCATAAGGAGGTAGAATTATAATGGCAAAGAAAATACTTACAACACCTATCAAAGCAGAGGATTTAGAGGATATCCATATCGGAGATATCATTTATCTGAACGGACATATTACCACATGCCGTGATGTAGCCCATAGACGTCTGATCGAAGGAGGAAGAAAACTGCCTGTGAATCTGGAGGGAGGCGCTATCTTCCATGCGGGGCCTATCGTCCGCCCGGTAAAAGGGGAGGAAGACAAGTATGAGATGGTATCTGTAGGACCTACGACCAGTATGCGAATGGAAAAATTTGAGTATGAGTTCATCCGCGAAACAGGCGTGAAACTGATTGTCGGGAAAGGAGGAATGAAAGAAGGAACCATGAAGGGCTGCAAGGAATTCAAAGCACTGCACTGTGTATTCCCAGCGGGATGCGCAGTAGTCGCAGCGGCGACAGTAGAAGAGATCGAGGATGCCAACTGGAAGGATCTTGGTATGCCGGAGACGCTGTGGACCTGCAGAGTGCAAGAATTCGGGCCGTTGATCGTGTCCATTGACACCCACGGGGGAAACCTGTTCGAGGAGAATAAGGTTATCTTCAACGAGAAAAAGGATAAAGCCGTTGAAGAAATCTGTAAACATGTAAGCTTTATCAAATAACGCGGGGATAGAGAAGTTTTAGACCCTGTGAAGCAGATCAGCAAACAGCAGACAGCTGAAAGCCAAACCTAAATTTTTGCCAATGAGCCATACAAAGAGTTTCTGCTATGATCTTTGTATGGCTTTTCTGTCTTTTGAGCTGTAAAAGGAAAGAGATATTTAATTTATCAAACAGATCGGATAATTATAAGGAAAGGAAGAATGATGTGGACAGAAAAAAGGAGTGGAAAAAAATATTGCTCCGGGCAGTGAAGATAGCGGTGGGGAGCAGCGCAGCCATCTATATTGCAGAGCGGATGGGACTTGAGTATGCTGCATCGGCGGGAGGTATTGCGCTGCTTACTCTTGTGACGACAAAATGGGAAACAGTAAAACTATCTGTGTACAGACTGCTTTCTTTCTTTTTCACTGTTTTGTTGGCAGAGCTTACAATCGGGCAGATGAAAAGTGAGTGGATCGCCTACGGCATCTTTATGTTTGTAGTCATGACAGTCTGTCATGCGCTGGGATGGCAAGCCACCATGTCTGTAAATTCGGTAATAGGAACTCATTTTCTTATGACAAAAGATTTCGGATATTACTTTGTTATAAATGAGTTTCTACTTGTTGTAATTGGTATCGCCATCGCTTTTATCCTCAACCTGTTCTATGACTATAAAAATCAGAAAAACGGGTTGATCAACAGTATGCGGGACACGGAGAACCGTCTGCAGAAAATCCTCGGGAGCTTGGCAGCATATCTCGCTGGAAAGGATATACAGGTAAATGTATGGGAGGAAATCAGGTTGCTGGAGTGTGATCTGGATATGTTTATCCGGGATGCGTGTGAGTATCAGGACAATACTTTTCACTCCTATCCGGGATATTATATAGATTACTTTGAGATGCGTATGAAACAGGTGGGTATCCTTCACAACCTTCATTATGAGATTAAGAAGATTCGGGAAATTCCCCGGCAGGCCATGATCATTGCGGAATATATTCTTTATCTGACTCCTTTCGTGGTAGAGGTTAATTTTCCGGACGAGCAAATTAGCAGACTGGAAAGAATCTTCAGTGAGATGAAGAAGGAACCGCTTCCCGTGACTCGGGAGGAATTTGAGGGAAGGGCAGTGTTGTATCATATCCTGATGGATCTTGAAGAGTTTCTGATTTTTAAGAAGCAGTTTGTAGAAGGACTGGATGACAAACAAATGGAACGGTACTGGAACCAAAAGAAAGAGGAGTGGTGCAGGAGTGAATCAAGGCTGAAAAAATGGATCAGAAAATAGTCGTATATTATATCCAATGCAAGGCGCGAGAAAAACAAAAAAATGCATAAAAAGATGAGAAAGAATTTGTGAAATAGTTAGAATTGACAAAATGAGAATGATAATGCATAAGGTTATGATTTTCCAGGTACTGAATGTATTCATGACGAGAAAATACGAGCTGAACAAAGACGGATCCTGCCGGGAACATTTAAGGCAGGTAGAGCATGAAAACGTATTTTCACAGCTTAAAAACTTAGGAAGAAATAAAATATATTAAGAAACTTTACCGGAGACTGTTGGAAGATATGGCAGTCTCCTTTTTACTGTTTTCAAAATAAAAGGATTTATAAAATTGGTATTGTGTCACTTCCTGAATTGAAAATATTTATAGGGTATGGTAAAATTGTAAAGAATTTGAACCCTATAAATGCGGAGGTTTTAAGAAAGATGGAAAGCTACAAACAGGAATTTATACAGTTTATGGTAGAAAGTCAGGTGCTCAAATTCGGAGATTTCACATTGAAGAGCGGAAGGAAGTCCCCGTTTTTTATGAATGCAGGCGCCTATGTAACCGGTTCACAGTTAAAGAAGCTTGGTGAATATTATGCGAAAGCGATCCATGACAGGTATGGTGATGATTTTGACGTACTGTTCGGACCTGCTTACAAGGGAATCCCGCTGGGAGTTGTGACAGCGATCGCATACAGTGAACTGTATGGAAAAGAAGTGCGTTACTGCTCCGACCGTAAGGAAGAGAAGGATCACGGCGCTGATAAGGGAAGCTTCCTTGGCAGCAGTTTGAAAGACGGCGACAGAGTCATCATGATCGAGGATGTGACAACATCCGGTAAATCCATGGAGGAGACAGTACCGAAAGTCAGAGGAGCGGCAGATGTGACTATTGTGGGTCTTATGGTGTCTCTGGACCGTATGGAAGTAGGGAAAGGCGGCAAAAAGCGCGCTCTCGAAGAGATTAAGGATCTGTACGGATTTGACACGGCAGCGATCGTTACCATGGACGAGGTGGTAGAATGCCTGTATAATCAGGAGTGCAACGGAGAAGTTATTATTGACGATGCGTTAAAAGCGGCGATCGATGCATACTATGAAACCTACGGAGTAAAATAAACAGGAGGGATTTTTATGAGTGAAAAGGCATACAAAGCAATGGGAAGCGCCGGGGCTGGAAGTATTGTTATCGGCGTGATCATGATCGTTGTCGGTGTTGCAGCCGGCGTAATTTCCATCGTAAGCGGCGCTCGCCTTCTGAAGGAAAAGAATGGATTGATTTTTTAAAAAGTGTCAGAAGGTGAAGGATTGAGTCATAAAAAAAACAGGCGGCTGCGTATATTTGGAAAAATCCTATTTATTCTGTATATTGCATTTATTGTATATTTTCTTCTGTTTTCAGATCTCTATGGAAGGACGGGGGTAAGGACACAGTATAGTTACAACCTCGTCCTTTTTAAGGAAATAAAGAGATTCTGGCAATATCGGGAACAGCTGGGATTTTATGCAGTTGCATCTAATCTGCTGGGAAATGTCCTGATTTTTGTTCCGTTTGGCTTTTTTCTGCCTATGGCCAGTACATACAGAAATTTTTTCTCGGCAGTTTTTTACAGTTTCAGTTTGAGTTTATGCGTGGAGACATTCCAGCTTCTTACTATGGTAGGAAGTTTTGATGTGGATGATCTGCTTTTAAATACAGTAGGAGGCGCAGCAGGGTACCTTGTATTTGTTGTCTGCGCAGCGATAAGGAGAAGGCATGTTTCTAAGAAGTCTGAAAGAAGCCGCGGATGACAGGGCGGAAGAGCGAAAAAAAAGAAAGATAGAAAAAGAAAAAATGAAAAGGAGAAGCCGGAAATACGGGCAGGCGCAGCTGAAACATTCCCGCCGGGGAATAAAGTCCTGTTTTTTAGCTGTATGCGCCCTCTTTATTCTTGTTTTGATCTTTTCAGTTTCTTACATAACCAGAGGAGATGTAGGCATCCTGATAGGGCTTTGCGGAATCCTTGTGGTCGTCCTTGCGGTATCTGGATTAAAGGCCGGAATACAGGGACTGAAAGAACGGGAAAAAAATTATATTACCTGTAAAGTGGGGATTGCACTGAATGGAGTCTTTCTTCTGGGTATGGCTGGAATTTTTGTAAGGGGGCTTTTTTAGATGATTGAAGAGCGATATCAACTTGTGATGGAGAGAATTTCGCAGATTCCGGGTGAAAATACGGCGGCGGAAAAGTTTCGCCCGTATTTTCGGAAGACTGCGGAATTTATTCTTTTATTGGATCGGTTAAAAGAAAATATAGATTCCGGAGCATACAGGAAACTGTCTCTGGAAGATCTGGAGCAGTGGAATCAAAAGCTGTATGAGGATATTCTGCCGGAACATTATGAGACAAGCTATGCGAATCCGGCTTATGCACAAGAGAAGCTGGGAGAGGAGTACGGACAGATATTAAGTTTCCTCTATACGGAACTTCGAGGGGGAATCGTCTGGGTGTTTGAGCAGCACACAGAATATCTGGATATTCTGTATGAGCTTTTTGTGGAGATTTATAACTGCTTTGAGGATGAGGGATCTCCGGATGAAGGCGAGCTGAAGAAAATTATTTACTGGTATGCCAGCGACTACTGCGATGTGTTTGTGGCGGACCGGATTCTTGAGCAGATCGATCCGTCGGAACGGTTTGCGGTAGATATCATAGAGAACAGCGATCTTTCCGATTACAGATATCTTTACTATTTCGGAGAATATATCAGCGAAAATGAGATCCGTACAGCAAAGCATCTTATGTCCCTCCCGGAAGAAAAGATTCAGAAAATGGCGGATGTGTACACGGAAGGTTACCGGATCGGTTTTGTCAATACCGGAAAAGACCTGTCCAAGAAGAGTACAGTGAATATCCGCTATGTGCTGGGATTTGAACGTGTGATAAAAGCGGCGATAGAAAATTTTGCAAAGATGGGACTAAGGCCGATCGTCTACCGGGCTGCTGTCAGTGGGCTGACAAAGCGGGGAACGGCGAAAGTAGGTTACTGTGGAGGCAATCCTAATAAGCAGTATGATTACGACCACAGAAATGATCAGGGCCTGTTTTTGAATAAACGTTTTACAGAGCGGAAATTAGAAGTGATAAAGACGGTCTATGAAAGGCATAAGGATCTGGCAGCAGGTCTGGCGGGACCGGCTGTCATGGAAACCTTCGGAGAAAAGCCTTTTAGCCCGGAGCCGAAAGAGGAAGCCATATCTCTGACAGAGAAGCAGGAGGAGCAGCAGCTTTTATTTGACTCCAGATCAGGCCAGCTGACCAATCAGTATATCAAAGGAGAGGAGAGAAGCTTTACGATTATTGCTTATCCTGTTCCGGAGATCGGGGAGAAATATGAAGAGATCTTCGACGAGGTTGTGAAGATCAATACCCTGGACGCGAAACTTTATACAAAAGTACAGCAGACGATCATAGACGCTCTCGACCAGGGAAAATACGTCCGGGTGATCGGAGGAAACGGGAACCGGACAGACATGAAGGTGCAGCTTTTCCCGCTTAAGGATCCGGAAAGAGAAACGATCTTTGAAAACTGTGTGGCTGATGTAAATATTCCGGTGGGAGAAGTATTCACCTCTCCTGTATTGGAAGGAACAGAAGGAACGCTCCATGTCAGCAGGGTATACTTGAATGAACTGCAGTATCAGGATCTGGAACTTACCTTTGCTGATGGAATGGTCACAGGTTACCGGTGCGGCAACTTTGAAAATGAGGAGGAGGGAAAAAAATATATCCACGATAATATCCTCCATAAACATCCGTCCCTTCCTCTGGGAGAGTTTGCCATTGGAACAAACACGACTGCCTATGCAGCGGCAAAGAAATATAAAATCGAGGATAAGCTGCCGATTCTGATCGCGGAGAAGATGGGACCTCATTTTGCGGTGGGAGATACCTGCTACAGCTGGAGCGAGGATATTAAGGTCTATAACCCTAACGGCAAAGAGATCATGGCAAGAGATAATTCCGTGTCTGTAAAAAGAAAAGAGGATGTGTCCAAGGCATATTTTCACTGTCATACTGATATTACCATCCCCTATGAAGAACTGGAGAAAATTGCTGTTGTGACCGGGGACGGCAGGGAGATTGTTATTTTGGAACAGGGCGAATTTGTCCTCCCGGGCACAGAGATTTTAAATGAACCATTGAAAAATACGAATAAATAAGCTATTATTTATCTGCAAAGCTTATAAATAAGTGAGAAAGGATGAAAACTATGCCAAAAGTAGGAATTGTAATGGGAAGCGACTCTGACATGAAGGTCATGAGCAAGGCTGCTGACATGTTGGAAAAACTGGGAATTGAGTATGAAATGACGATCATCTCTGCCCACAGAGAACCGGATGTATTTTTTGAATATGCAAAATCAGCGGAAGAAAAGGATTATAAAGTCATTATCGCAGGCGCGGGAATGGCTGCACACCTTCCGGGAATGTGCGCAGCAATTTTCCCAATGCCGGTTATCGGCGTGCCTATGTCCGGAAAGAATCTGGATGGACAGGACGCACTTTACTCTATCGTACAGATGCCGCCGGGAATCCCGGTTGCAACAGTTGCCATCGATGGAGGAATGAACGCAGCTATCCTTGCAGCCAGAATCCTTGCAACTTCCGATCCCAAGCTTCTTAAGAGACTGAAAGCCTATACTCAGGAAATGAAGGAAACTGTTCAGGCAAAGGCAAAGAAGCTGGATGAACTTGGCTATAAAGAATACATGAAGCAGATGTAATAAAGGAGATACGGTATGGATTATAAAAATGCTGGTGTAGATATTGAAGCAGGTTACAAGTCAGTGGAACTGATGAAAGAACATGTGAAAAAGACAATGCGTCCGGAAGTTCTGGGCGGCCTGGGAGGATTTTCAGGGGCATTTTCTTTAAGTAAGATCAAAGACATGGAAGAACCGGTTTTACTGTCCGGAACAGACGGATGCGGAACAAAAGTAAAGCTTGCCATGATCCTGGACAAACACGATACGATCGGTATTGACGCTGTTGCAATGTGTGTCAATGATATTGCGTGCGCAGGCGGAGAGCCGCTGTTTTTCCTGGATTATATTGCCTGCGGTAAGAACTACCCGGAGAAGATCGCAAGTATTGTGAGCGGCGTGGCAGAAGGATGCCTTCAGTCAGAGGCTGCTTTAGTGGGCGGCGAGACAGCGGAGCATCCGGGACTTATGCCGGAGGATGAGTACGATCTGGCCGGATTTGCAGTAGGTGTCTGCGATAAAAAAGATATGATCACCGGAGAGGATCTGAAAGAAGGAGATGTCCTCATCGGAATGGCATCTACCGGTGTGCACAGCAATGGATTTTCCCTTGTGCGCAAGGTGTTTGAAATGACGAAAGAGTCTTTGGAGACTTATTATGAAGAACTGGGAACTACACTTGGAGAAGCTCTCTTAGCGCCTACAAGAATTTATGTAAAAGCGCTGAAAAATGTGAAGAATGCCGGCGTGAAGATCAAAGCATGCAGCCACATTACAGGCGGCGGATTCTATGAGAATGTTCCGAGAATGTTAAGCGAACACACCCATGCCGTTATTGAGAAGGACAGCTATCCGGTCCCGCCTGTTTTCGGCATGCTGGCAAGAGAAGGCCAGGTGGAAGAAAAGATGATGTACAATACTTTTAATATGGGAATCGGAATGATAGTAGCAGTAGACGCGGGGGATGTGGACAAAGCCATGGAAGCAATGCGTCAGGCTGGAGATACGCCTTATGTGATCGGACAGATCAAAGCGGGAGAAAAAGGAGTTACTTTATGTTAAAAGTTGCAGTGCTTGTTTCCGGAGGGGGTACCAATCTGCAGGCTGTTCTGGACGCGATAGATGCGGGCAGGATCACGAATGCCGGCGTGTGCGGCGTTATCAGCAACAACAAAAATGCCTATGCCCTGAAACGTGCGGAAGATCACGGTATACCGGCACAGTGCATTTCTCCGAAGGATTATGAGACAAGAGAAGAGTTTAACGAGAAGTTTTTGGAGGCAGTGGATGCCCTGACGCCGGATCTGATCGTACTGGCGGGATTTCTTGTGGTGATCCCGGCAAAAATGATCGAGAGATACCGGAACCGGATCATCAATATCCATCCCTCATTGATCCCTTCTTTTTGCGGAACCGGCTTTTACGGACTGAAGGTGCATGAAGCGGCTCTTGCAAGAGGAGTCAAAGTGACAGGAGCAACGGTGCATTTCGTAGATGAGGGGACAGATACCGGGCCCATCATTTTGCAGAAGGCTGTAGAAGTGGAGGCAGATGATACCCCGGAGAAGCTCCAGAGACGTGTGATGGAGCAGGCAGAGTGGAAGATCCTTCCCCAAGCCATTGATCTGATTGCAAACAACCGGATCACAGTGGAAGGAAATCAGGTGAAGATCAGCAGGTAGGAGGAAGCCAATGAAGGTATTAATTGTAGGAAGCGGAGGAAGAGAACATGCCATCGCATACTGCGTGGCAAAGAGCAGTAAAGTGGATGAGATCTACTGCACGCCGGGAAATGCGGGAATTGCAGAGTATGCGGTATGCGAACCCATCGGCCCTATGGAATTTGATAAGATCACAGCATTTGCAAAAGAAAAGAAGATCGACCTTGTCATTGTAGGTATGGATGATCCGCTGGTGGGCGGTCTGGTGGATGAACTGGAAGCAGCTGGTATCCGGGCGTTCGGACCAAAGAAAAATGCAGCGATCCTGGAAGGATCCAAAGCTTTTTCCAAAGATCTGATGAAAAAGTATCATATTCCTACTGCGGCTTATGAAAATTTTGACGATGCGGATGAGGCAATTCATTATCTGGAAACAGAAGCGAAGTTTCCGATCGTTTTGAAGGCGGACGGGCTTGCCCTTGGAAAAGGCGTGCTGATCTGCAATACGCTGGAGGAAGCAAAAGAGGGCGTAAAGACCATTATGCTGGATAAAAAATTCGGCGCTTCCGGAAATACAATGGTGATCGAAGAGTTTATGACCGGCCGTGAGGTGTCCGTGCTGTCCTTTGTGGATGGAAATACCATCCGCACAATGACAAGCGCTCAGGATCACAAAAGAGCGGGAGACGGCGATACTGGACTGAACACCGGAGGAATGGGAACTTTCTCTCCAAGTCCTTTCTATACAAGAGAAGTGGAAGAATTTTGTGAGAAGTATATCTATCAGGCTACCGTAGACGCCATGAAGGCAGAAGGCCGTCCTTTCAAGGGAGTAATCTTCTTTGGACTGATGCTGACAGAGGACGGACCGAAAGTATTGGAATACAATGCCCGTTTCGGGGATCCGGAGGCACAGGTGGTGCTGCCCCGTATGAAAAATGACATCATTGAAGTAGTGGAAGCATGTATTGACGGCACTTTGGATCAGATCGATCTGCAGTTTGAGGATAATGCCGCTGTATGTGTTGTCCTTGCATCAGACGGCTATCCGCTGGCTTATGAGAAAGGGCTTCCGATCCACGGACTTGATGAGTTTAAGAAGCATGAGGGATATTACTGCTTCCATGCAGGCACAAAATTTGACGGCGATCAGATTGTGACAAGCGGCGGACGTGTGCTTGGCATAACAGCGAAGGGAAAAGACCTGAAGGAAGCAAGAGCCAATGCCTATGCGGCTACCGAGTGGGTGTCATTTGACAACAAATATATGCGCCATGATATTGGAAAAGCCATAGACGAGGCGTAAAAAGACGGATTTTTGCATGTCCCCGCACCGACTGTCTGTTTGAAACAGGGCAGATCCGGCGCGGGGATTTTTTATGGAGGATGGAGTATGGACTTAGTATCTGTTTTGCTTGTGGAAGACGACAGAACCATTGTGGAAAATCTGACAGGATTTTTAAAAGAAGAGGGATTTTCGGTGAAAAGTACCGGGAGGCAGGAGGAAGCGCTGCGCCTCTTAGAGGAGCAGAAGTTTGATCTGGCTCTTTTGGATATTACTCTTGCTTCCGGAAGCGGGTTCAGCATATGCGCCAGGATCAAGGCGGAATATCAGATTCCTGTGATCTTTCTCACGGCAATGAGCGATGAATACTCTGTGGTGGCAGGACTTGACATGGGGGCGGATGATTATATCAGCAAGCCCTTCCGTCCAAGGGAGCTTGTATCCAGAATGAAATCAGTACTGCGCCGATATTTAAGAAGCAGCCAGATCGTGACGGTGCAGGATATTTCAGTTGATGTAGAAAAGGGAGTGGTGAAGAGAGATAGCAGGGAAATTTTCCTCTCTGCTTTGGAATACCGGCTTCTTCTTGTCTTTTTGAACCACAGGGGGAAAATCATGACGCGTTCTGCCCTGATGGAGGAACTGTGGGATATTACCGGAGAGTATGTCAATGACAATACACTTACGGTGTATATCAAAAGGCTGCGGGAAAAAATAGAAAAGGATCCCCAAAACCCTGTGATCGTAAAGACCGTCAGAGGGATGGGATACAAAATGGAATAAAAGGAGGAGAGTATGGGAATGTGGAAAAACAGGGATATCTGGATCCCGGCATCCGTCAGCGCAGCAATCATACTGGCAGTGACACTGGCTGCAGCGGTCATCCTTTCTCCTGAAGCGGCAGGAGCTGCTGCATTTATGGGAATATGTCTCTTTGCTCTCTTTATGGGGACGGCGTTTTTCAGGGAAAAGTCCATACGGAAGCTTTCGGAAGAATTGGACCGGATCCTTCATGGCGAAGAAGGACTTGAGATTTCACATTTCCGGGAAGGAGATCTGGAAATCCTTCGGGACGAAATTGCCAAAATGACATGGACATTAAATCAACAGTCCCGGAGACTTGCGGATGATAAGGAACAGCTTTCCAGAGCGCTTGCCGATATTTCTCATCAGATCCGCACTCCGTTAACTTCTGTGAATCTGATGGCGGAGCGGATGAGAAGGCCGGACATTTCCGAGGGGGAATGGCGGAAGCTGCTTAGGGAAATGTCCCATATGCTGGGGCGTATCGGATGGCTTGTGGACACCCTTTTGAAACTTTCCCGGCTGGATGCAGGAACTGTGACATTGAAACAAGAAAAATTTCCGGTAAGCAGCCTGATAGAAGACGCCCTGCGGACGTTTGCAGTTTCCATGGAACTTCATGGACAGACCTGCATTGCAGATGAGTCGGAAGATATCTGTATTTCAGGAGATTACACATGGACATTGGAAGCGCTGCAGAATGTGATGAAAAATGCGCTGGAGCATACGCCGGAGGGCGGGAAAATATGGATTGAGATAAAAGATACAGTGCTTTATGTACAGATGAGTGTCATTGATTCCGGACCGGGGATTCCCAAAGAAGATATCCCCCATCTTTTTGAGCGGTTTTACCGGGGAAAAACTGCCGGAAAAGACAGCTTTGGAATTGGCCTTTCCCTTTCAAGAGCTGTCCTTTCTCTTGAAAACGCCGTGATACTGGCAGAAAATTCCAAAGACCGGGGAGGATGTTTTATCCTGCGGTTTTATAAATAGTGACAGAACTGTCACCTCACTGTCACGGCCCTGTCATGTGGAGATGCTATACTTGTGAAAAAGATAGGAGGGACTTATGAAAATGCATGAGGATATTTTACGGGTAGAAAATCTTTCCAGAATATATGGACAGGGTGAAAATGAAGTGTGCGCGCTGGATCATGTGTCTTTTTCCGTGCGGAAAGGGGAGTTTGTGTCCGTGATCGGAGCATCGGGATCGGGAAAATCTACGCTGCTTCATCTGATCGGAGGTGTGGATCGTCCTACAGAAGGGAAAGTATATGTAAATGGCACAGATGTCTACAGTCAGAAGGAGGATGCGCTTGCTATTTTCCGCCGCCGTCAGGTGGGACTGATCTATCAGTTTTACAATCTGATCCCGGTGCTGACAGTGGAGGAAAATATGACGCTTCCTGTATTGATGGACGGACGGTCGGTCAATCAAAAAAGAGTGGAAGAGCTTTTGGATATCCTGAAACTGAAAGACAGAAGAGGGTATCTTCCCGGACAGCTTTCAGGAGGCCAGCAGCAGAGAGTATCTATTGGGCGCGCCCTTATGAATGCTCCGGCAGTGGTTCTTGCAGACGAACCCACCGGGAATCTTGATTCGGGAAACAGTCGGGAGATTGTAGAGCTTTTGAAGTATTCCAACAGGATTTATGATCAGACTATGATCATGATCACCCACGATGAAGATATTGCGCTTCAGGCGGATCGGCTCATTGAGCTTGCAGATGGAAGAATCATCAGAGATGAGGTGATCCGGGGATGAAAAATATTTTCTATAAGATCACGGCAAGAACAATGGGGCTGAACCGGACGAGAACAATTGTAACCATACTGGGCGTTATTCTCTCGGCGGCAATGCTGACGGCAGTTGCTGTGTTCGGCATCAGCGTCCTGAATTATATTGAAACAAAGACGGTGGAGAAAGAAGGAAGCTGGCATGTAGCGGCAGAGGGATTTACAGAAAAAGAACTTCAGGAAATCAGAAAGGACAAACGGATCAAATCCCTATCCATACAAAGAGAAATCGGTTATCTGAGAGGATCTGAAGCGGACGGGGACTATATCAGGATTTTCAGCCGGGATAAAAGTGCGTGGGAGAATCTTCCGCTGGAGATTGAAAAAGGACGGATCCCTGAAAATGAAAGGGAGATTCTGATCCCTTATGAAGGGATTGAGCTGGAAGGCAAGAAGGCGTCTGTGGGCGACACAGTGACCTTAAAATCAGGACAGTTTTTTATGGACGGCAGACATATGGTATCCGATCAGGCTGCCTCTTTGTCAGCTGACGGGGAAGAAGAGGCGGCAGAGGGAGCGGAAAACAGTTCGGTCTCATTTCAGGAAAATGAAAGCGGTACGTATCAGGTGGTGGGCGTCTATCACGATGTGCAGCAGGCCAGAGCGGCAGCCGGCTTTTTCGGATATATGCTGATTGCAGGGCCTTACGGAACATTGCCGGAACACAGTTATTGCGATGTCTATATTGAGATGAAAAATCCAAAGGATGCAGATGCATTTATAGAGGACTGGCTGGAGGGGAAAGAATATGGATCCTATGTTTCCTGGAGCAGACACGACAGCCTGCTTCGGTGGCAGGGAGTTTTCCGCAACGACAGATATACGTACATGATAGGCGGAGCGCTGGGAACACTTCTGGCAGTCATAATGGCGGGATCGGTACTTCTGATCTACAATTCTTTCTCCATTTCCTTAAGAGAGAGAACGGTACAGTTTGGACTTTTGGCTTCTGTGGGGGCGACGAAAAAGCAGCTTCGCCGGTCTTTAAGATTTGAAGCATTTGTTGTCAGCGCTGTGGGGATTCCACTTGGGCTTCTGGCAGGAGCAGCCGGAAGTGCCGTGACACTTCATTTTATCGGAGCGGGGCTGACAAGTTTTATCTATGGAGAGAAAGGTACTGTAGAGATGTCCTGTCCTCCGGCAGTGTTGGCAGGCTCGGCTGTGCTGGCGTTTCTGACGGTGCTTTTGTCGGTGTGGATACCGGCAGCGCGGGCAGGGAAGGTATCGCCTATGGAGGCTGTACGGTCCCTGCAGGATATCCGGATTCGCCCTCGGGAAGTCAAATCTGCAAAATTAACCGGTCGTCTGTTCGGACTGGAGGGAATGCTCGCGGGGAAAAATTACAGAAGGGACCGGAAAAAATACAGAAGTACCGTGATTTCGCTTACCATGAGTATTGTGCTGTTTGTGACAGCTTCTTTGTTTTTCCTGTACATGGAAGAGGCGGGGAGCACGATTTTGAATCCTCCTTCCTATGAATTGCAGTACCAGAAAATATTAGGATGGAACGAAAGCGAGGATGATAAAAACGCTCTGATCCGTACTAAGGCCATGCTGGATGAGGAAGAACTTGTAGATTCCTACGAAAGTTATAAAGAATTTTCCATCTTGATCCCGATGCGGCAGGAAGATGTAAGCGAGGCTTACCGGTCGGAAAATTACTGGGAAGAGCTGGCGGACGGAAGCATACCATTCCATTGCAGTGCTGTTGTTTTGCAGGATAAGGATTATGAAACTTACCTGAAAGAGCAAAGACTTGAAAAGCCAAAGAGCGGCAGCGGCGTCATTTATGCCATTTATTATGATCAGGTACAAAGTTATAATGAGGAAACGCAGAGTTATGATAAGGTGCCGGCACTGACGGAGAATGTAAAGCGCCGGGAACTGGGAGCCGGGCGAGTTTTACACAGGAAGGATGAAAAGGAAAAGACAGGAGACGCCGGAGAATATGAGCAGCTTTTTCAAGTGGAACTGGCGCAGGAGGCCAGAGAACTTCCGCTGCAGTGCGGAACGGAAAATGTTTTCAAACCCGTTTTGATCCTTTCAGAGGAACAGGCAAAGCAGTATGCAGAGTATATCGATCAGCCGGTAAAAGAGGGATGGGAAGCGGAAGAAGAGTTGTATATCGCTTATTTTCAGATCCACGCGGAAAATTATATAGAAGCGGCGGAAAACCTAGAAGAAGAGATTCAGAATATGCCGGAAGAACAGCAGGGAAGCCTTTACACGCCGGCAGAGGATGCGGCAATGAGCAGGCAGGCGGTGACGGCGATCCGGGTGCTGTGCTATGGATTTATTGTGCTGCTGTCCATGATCGCAGTGGCGAATGTGTTTAATACGATCTCTACCAATCTGATGCTCAGACGAAAAGAATTTGCCATGCTGCGTTCCGTAGGCATGACAGGAAAAGGATTCCGGAAAATGATGCTTTACGAATGCCTGGTCTATGGGACGCGATCTGTTTTATACGGATGTATCCTTTCTTCTGCTGTCAGCATTCTATTCTGGAAATTTACCAGCCAGGCCAGCGGACAGGAACTGATATTCCCGTGGAGTTATTTCCTGACAGCGGCAGCAGGCGTGCTGGCGATCGTTCTTGTGACTATGATCTACACCATGAGGAAAATACGAAAATTTAATATTATTGACGAACTGCGGATGGCATAATAAGGGACGGATCCCGGTATTTTTGGCCGGAGAGTCTCCTAGTAGTTTCCAAGCTCTCCGAGATATTTGTCAATTTTCTTGAGGCGTTTCTCGATTCCTCTGGCCTTATGGCTGACGGTTTCCAGAAGCGCCTCTGTTACAAACTGCGGAGCTGTCATACAGTTGAAAAAGGCGTTGCTGTCTACCGGGGCAGTCAGAAGAACGGTGGCGTATTCCGCCAGAAGGGCGCTGGGCTTATCGGCTACAACGATGATCTTGGCGTCTGCTTCACGCGCCATTTGAGCACAGATCTTATCTTCTGAAGAATACCGGGGAAAGCTGAATACGATCAGACAGTCATCTTTGGAAATGTTGCACAGATGATCTATGGGGCTGATAGCGGCAGAACTTGTAGATTCCACATTGGGAACCATGTGCTTCAGATACAGAAGAAAATAGTCCCCAAGAGAGGAGTTCCCGCGGGAGGCGGTGATGTATTTATGCCTGCTTGCCACGATGATATCGGCGGCTTCCTCAAAGGCGGTACTACTGTTGGAAGTCAGTGCGTTTTCCAGATTTTTGGCGGCGTTTTTAAAATGGCGGTTGATGTAATCGGCGGTATTTGTAAGCTTTGCCCGTTTTGCAATGCGCTGTGAAGGAACGGTGATAGAGCTGGAAATACTAAGCACCTTATCCTGATAATCTTTTCTCAGATTTTTCTGGAAATCCATGAATCCGTCATAGCCCAGAGAACGGCTGAAACGGATCACAGAGGATTCGCTTACTCCAAGTTTCATAGCGATTTCTGTGGAAGTCATAAAACAGGCATCCGCAGAATTGTCCAAAACATATTTTGCGATCATCTTTTGAGTTTTGGTTAGTGAAGTATTATTGATCATTGTCCGCAATTCTTTCATAAAATCCGTCCTCCGTTTATTTTGCACGCTTATTCTGTTCATCTTATAATAGTATTTAAACATGAATCAGGGAAATATGCAAGTAAATTGTATTTACAATTGAAGTTTTTAAACGACAATTAAGAGAAATCGTGAAAAAAATAACTTTTATTGAACATTATAAAACATTGTGCTAAGATTATTTTAAAGACAAATGAATAATATTCTTCAAAAAATATTTTTTTTGAAAAATATTTTTCATCCGGATCCGGTGCAGGCGGATTTGGAAAAACAAGCACTATTTATAACGATTTAGGAGGGTTTGAAAGTGAAAGTAGGATGCGTAAAGGAAATCAAAAACAATGAATTTCGTGTAGGTATGACACCGGACAACGTAAAGAGCTATGTAGCAGCAGGACATGAAGTTTATATTGAAAAAGGTGCTGGTGTAGGCTCAGGGTTCAAAGATGATGAATATGAAGCAGCAGGCGCAAAAATGATCGACGCTGCAAAAGATGTATGGGATACTGTTGAAATGATGATCAAAGTAAAAGAGCCGCTTCCGGAAGAATATCCCTTATTCCATGAAGGGCTGATCCTTTATACATATCTTCACCTGGCAGCTGACAAGCCGCAGACAGATGCTCTTTTGAACGGAAAAGTAAAGGGCGTTGCTTATGAAACATTGTTTGATCCAAAACAGGGCGGACTTCCGCTTCTTGCTCCTATGAGCCAGATTGCCGGACGTTTAAGTATCCAGGAAGGTGCTAAATATCTGGAGCAGACATTTGGCGGAGAAGGCGTTCTTCTTGCAGGTGTACCGGGAACTCCAAAAGCAAACATCGTTATCCTCGGAGGAGGTAATGTAGGAACAAATGCATGTAAGATTGCTGTCGGAATGGGAGCTAACGTAACAATTCTTGATATCAGTCTTCCAAGACTGGCTTATCTGGATGATCTGTTTGGAGCACGTATCCAGACACTGGTATCCAATGATGCAAATATTGAAAAAGCAGTAAAAGAAGCTGACCTGGTAATCGGAAGCGTACTGATTCCTGGAAAAGCTGCTCCGAAGATCTTTAAGAAGAAATATCTCAAAGAGATGAAACCGGGCGCTGTATTTGTAGACGTTGCTGTAGACCAGGGCGGATGCGGCGAGACAACAAAAGTAACCTATCATGATGACCCGATCTTTGTTGAGGACGGAGTTGTTCATTACTGTGTAGGAAATATGCCAGGTGCTGTTCCGAGAACATCAACCATCGCACTGACAAACGCTACTTTAAATTATGGTCTTCAGATTGCAAACAAAGGTCTGGAGAAAGCATGTGTAGACAATGAGGTAATTTACTCTGCAATCAATACCTATGATGGAAAACTGACATGCAAGAACGTAGCAGACAGCTTTGACTGCTATGAATATGTAGATGTTAGAGAAATCTGCAAATAGTGCCATGAGTCCTATGATAAAGTAGTTTGCCTGTAAAAAAGGCTGCTATCCCGAAGAATCTCCTCCGGGTGGCAGCCTTTTTCTGATATTAAGAAAAATATGTTATGTATGCATGTCCGGGGCTAAGGCAGGACGCCCGCTCTTGCAAAAAAGCCGGGAAGCAAGTATGATAGACATGAATTTGAGTGTATCTTATCTGTGATGGAATATATCGGGAGAGAAAGGCGGTTGCAAATATGATAGAGATAAACAAGGAAAAATGTATCGGCTGTGGAGCATGTGTAAAGGATTGCCCGGGAAAAGCTCTGGAGCTGAAGGACAAGAAGGCGGAATATATCCGTAAATGTATCCAGTGCGGGCACTGTGTGGCCATCTGTCCGGTGAATGCGGTGTCCATTCCGGATTATGATATGGCAGAGGTAGAAGAGTTTGATAAAGACAGTTTTGTTCTGGATCCCGGAACCTATCTCCACGCAGTGAAATTCAGAAGAAGTATCCGACAGTTCCGCGGCGCTCCGGTAGAGCAGGAAAAACTGGAGCGTATACTAAGCGCTGGACGGTATACAGCCACGGCCAAGAATGAACAGGGCTGCAGGTTTACACTGATCCAGAAAGAGCTTGCCGAATTTAAAGAACTTTTCTGGAAAGAGCTGCCGGGAATCCTGGATGTCCTGGAGGAGGAAGCTCCGCTCTATGCGAGGGTGTTCCGTTCTTTCTATAAAAAACATCAGGAGAATCCTAAAGAGGACAGCTTTTTCTTTAATACGCCTGCCTTTCTTGTGATCACGGCTAAAAATGTGCTGGATGCAGGTCTTGCGGCAGCGAACATTGAGAACATGGCTGTAGCCGAAGGGGCCGGCGTGCTGTACAGCGGATACACAAGAGCGGTCATAGACGCAAGCAAGACGCTCCGGGAATGGCTGGGAATCGGCAGCCGGACCGTTGCCTGCTGTATGCTGATCGGATATCCGGCAGTGTCTTATAAAAGGACAGCTCCGAGGAAACAGGGAAATATTGTCATCAGATAGCATTTCTTTTTCTTGCAGAGTCTGCGGTATGTGTGCTAAGTTATATATAACAAAAGAAAACCTGAAAAGGAAATGGTGATACTATGTTGATAAAGATTGATTTCAACAGTGATGAAGCGATTTATATGCAGGTGCGCAACCAGATCATCATGGGGATTGCGACTTCTGAAATCCGGGAAGGCGATGCGCTGCCCTCTGTTCGGCAGCTGGCGCAGGCGGTGGGAATAAATATGCATACTGTAAATAAGGCCTACAGTCTTCTAAGGCAGGAGGGCTTTATCCAGCTGGATCGGAGAAAAGGAGCTGTGATCGCGCTGGACATCGACAAGATCGAGGCGGTGGAGGAAATGCGTCAGCAACTTCGCATTATACTGGCAAGGGGATGCTGTAAGAATATTTCCAGAGAAGAAGTTCACGCACTGGTAGATGAAATTTTTGAAGAGTACTCTTAGAACGCTTCCGGCGGACGCAGAAAAAGGAAAGGAGTAAAATCTGAGTATGCCCGGGCGCATACCGGAAGAAAAGACAACATGAATTATACGGAACAGGCAAAAGAAGTATTAAAAATTGCAAAATCAGCTGCAAAAGAGCTGAAGCATCCATATATTGGAACAGAGCATCTTCTGGTGGGACTGAAGAAGGTGTATACAGGTGTGGCGGGACAGGTTCTGGCTATGAATGGAGTCAGCGAGGAAAATATTCTAAAGATCATGAATGAACTTGTCTCTCCCGGAGAGGGAAGCACTATCTGTAAGGATCCGGAAATCAGTCCGAGACTGGAGTATATTCTGGAGGAGGCGGAAGCAGAGGCAGCGTCTCTTCGGTCAGAGAAAACAGGGACAGAGCATATGCTGCTGGCATTGCTGAAAGATGTGGATTGTGTTGCGGCAAGGATTCTTCTGACGCTGAATATTAATATTCAGAAGATCTGCCAGGACGTCTTTCTGACAGTGGGAGTGGACCCCAAGGAATATATGGAAGAAATGCAGGATGAAGGCAAAAGGAAAAATTCTGTGTTGGAGCAGTATGGAACAGATCTGACAATGCAGGCTTTGGAAGGAAAACTGGATCCTGTCATCGGCAGAGAAAAAGAGATTGAAAGACTCATGCAGATCTTGAGCCGTCGGACGAAAAACAATCCCTGTCTGGTGGGGGAACCGGGAGTTGGAAAGACAGCCGTGCTGGAAGGACTTTCAGACCGTGTGGCGAAAGGAACAGTGCCGGATACCATGAAGGGCAGGAGGATCGTCACAGTAGATCTTGCCGGAATGATCGCCGGATCAAAATATCGCGGAGAATTTGAAGAGCGGATGAAACGGCTGATCCAGGAAGTGAAGGCATCGGGAAATGTGATCTTATTTCTCGATGAGGTGCACACGATTATCGGAGCAGGCGGCGCGGAAGGTGCGATGGATGCTTCCAATATATTGAAACCTTCTCTTGCCAGAGGAGAGCTGCAGCTCATTGGAGCTACAACTCTGGCGGAGTATCGGAAATATATTGAGAAGGATGCTGCCCTGGAGCGGCGTTTTCAGCCGGTTATGGTGGAAGAGCCAAGCGAGGAAGAGTGTCTGAAGATTCTGGAAGGACTTCGGGAAAAATATGAACAGCACCACAAGGTTGCGATCGAGCAGGGAGCTTTGGAGTCAGCAGTTAAACTGTCCAGCAGATATATCAGCGACAGATTCCTTCCGGATAAAGCCATTGACGTACTGGACGAGGCTTGCTCCAAAGTGCGGCTTAGAGGCTTTAAAGTGCCGGAAAATGTGGAAAAAATGGAAAGGCTGATTGAAAATCTGGGAACAGAGAAAGAGGATGCGATACGAAACGGCGATATGAAGGGCGCATCTTTGCTCCATCATGAGCAGGAAGAACTGCGAAAGAAACTGGAGCAGCAGAAAAAACGTCTGCAGAGAAGGAACAGTCAGAAACAGGTTACAGTAAAGGAAGAGGACATTGCAGATGTAGTATCCCAGTGGACCAGGATCCCGGTGCAGAAACTGGCGGAGTCAGAAAGCGCCAGACTGAAAAAGCTGGAACAGACTCTTCACAAAAGAGTTGTAGGGCAGGAAGAAGCAGTCACAGCGGTTGCTAAGGCTGTAAGAAGAGGCCGGGTAGGGCTGAAAGATCCGGGACGTCCCATTGGTTCCTTCCTGTTCCTTGGACCAACCGGAGTCGGGAAAACAGAACTTTCCAAAGCGCTGGCAGAGGCACTGTTTGGAAATGAAGAGTCTATGATACGTGTAGATATGTCCGAGTATATGGAAAAACACAGTGTGTCAAAAATGATCGGTTCTCCTCCGGGATATGTGGGACATGATGACGGCGGACAGTTAAGCGAGCAGGTGCGCAGGCATCCCTATTCGGTCGTGCTCTTTGATGAGATCGAAAAGGCGCACCCGGATGTGTTCAACATCCTTCTGCAGGTGCTGGATGACGGACATATTACAGATTCCCAGGGGCGCAAGGTGGATTTTCGGAATACAGTGATCATTATGACGTCCAATGCCGGAGCCCAGGCGATCATAGATCCCAAACGTCTTGGATTTGTCACGAAGGAGGACGCATCCGGAGATTATAAGAGGATGAAGGCCAATGTTATGAATGAGATCAAGCTCATCTTCCGTCCGGAATTTTTAAATCGTATTGATGAGATCATTGTCTTCCATGCGCTGACATCCAACGAAATGAAAAAGATCGTGGGAATGATGTGCAAAGAGGTGTGCGACAGAGCCAAGTCCCAGCTTGGTATTACGCTTCATGTCAGGGAGTCTGTGAAGAAGCACATCGTTGAGACCGGAACGGATCAGAAATACGGAGCACGGCCGCTTCGCCGGGCAGTCCAGAATATGCTGGAAGATAAGCTGGCAGAGGCCCTGTTGGACGGGGAGATAAAAAGCGGCGATGTTGTGGAAGCCGGTATCTCTAAAAAAGAAATAAAATTTATTTTAAAGACTACAAATTGAAAATTTTTTGAGATATAATGTGAGATACAAAAGAAGAACCATTAGGAGGACATTTGAGATGGCAGTAGTAAAAGAGCTGTTAAGAGCGGAAAGCGATGGAACATTAAGTTTTGGAGATTACACTCTTGCATCCAAGACAAAACTGGAGGATTTTGAGTTTCAGGGCAATCTCTATAAGGTAAAGACCTTCGCTGAAATTACCAAATTGGAAAAAAATGGTATGTTTGTGTATGAATCCGTTCCGGGGACAGCGGTGGAGAACTTTAAGGCAGAGGACGGAACCGTATCATTTAAAGTTTCTGCGCCAAAAGATGTACAGTTTACCCTTGAGCTGGAAGCAGACAGTGAATATGTCGTATATATGGACGGAGTGAATATGGGCGACATGAAGACCAATCTCAGCGGAAAATTAAGTGTCAGCGCAGAGATGGATGAAGGGAAAACGGTAGAAGTAAAAATCGAGAAAAAATAGAGATCAATCATAAAGAGAGCGAAAGGCTGCAGTTTTACACTGCGGCCTTTTGTTGCGTCTGATGAACGGGAAGAGGCAGATCGGATCAGTTTTTCATAGGCTATTTTTTCGCTGTTGTCAAAACAGATTGTACCGCAGTATTGGAATCCGTTTTTCTCTATCAGATGTTTCATGATTTCGTTATCGTTGTCTGTGTCCACTTTGAAACTGTGGATATTCCTTTTTTGTGCAAGCACCTCGGCGAGAGCGAAAACCTGGGAAGCCAGGTCCTTCCCTCTGCTGTGCCGATCCAATGCCAGACGGTGGACAACAACATAGGGCTGTGTGCTAAGCCATTTTCCTCAGAGAGTTTCGTAAGCCGGTTCGCCTTCAAAATCAATACACACATATCCGACGATTTTTTCATCGGCAATACAAAGGTATCCGGTTCCCTTCCGGATATCATTTTCTATGGAATGCTGATCCGGATAGCCATTCTGCCACTGGTCTACACCACAGGATTTCAGATAAGCCTTTGCATCATTGATCAGTTCCATGATCCGCTGCAGATGATCTGCTTTTGCAATTTTCAGTTCCATGAGTATTTCCTCCTGTTGACTTTTTGAGCCCGTGCGATATAATGTACTAAAAATACACTATCTTGTTAAAAAAGTATAAGATAGTTTTGGATCGGAGTCAACAGTATATTGGAAATAAATCTTATATATTAGAACAAAATGCAGCAGTCTGCCTTTATCAATGATGAGAAACGGAGGATGAAATTGGATATTTCAAAAACAACGGCAAAAAACATAAAAAGAATACGAGAAAGCAAGCATCTGACACTGGATGCGGCGGCAGCAGCTACGGGAGTATCCAGGAGCATGCTGTCACAGATTGAGCGGGGAGATGCCAATCCGACCATTACGGTTTTGTGGAAGATTGCAAATGGATTTAAGGTGTCATTTACAGCATTGACAGAGGCAGCTTTAGAGGACGCCACAGTTATCCGCAGTGAATCTGTGCAGCCGGTTACCGAGGGAGACGGACGATATATTAATTATCCGATTTTTCCTTTTGATGAGAAGAAACTCTTTGAAATGTACCGGATCGTGATTGAGCCGGGCGGATGTTTGGATGCTCAGCCGCATATTCTGGGGACAGAAGAATACATTACAGTATTTCAGGGGAATGTGAAGATTACGGCTGGAGGAAATGAATATGAGCTTAAAGAAGGCGATTCCATTCATTTTCGTTCCGATACAGAGCACAGATACCATAATCCGGAGAAAAAGACAGCCCAGTTGAGCATGCTTATTTATTATGGAAAAGGCTAGGTCTGGTACGAGGTAGGGATATATTTTATTTAGTAAGAAGGGAGAAATATTGTGGCAAAAGCGAAAAAGACAATTTTTTTCTGCCAGAACTGCGGACATGAAGAGAGCAAATGGCTGGGACAGTGTCCGGCATGTCGGGAGTGGAATACATTTGTAGAGGAAAAGATCACGCCGGTAAAAGGCGCGGCAGCAGGGAAAAGTGTAAGGGAAGGGGAAGTGGTCACTCTTTCCAGTGTGAGAACTGATGGTGAGGAGAGGATAAAGACAGACATACAGGAATTGGACCGCGTGCTGGGAGGGGGAATTGTCCCCGGTTCTCTCGTGTTGGTGGGAGGAGATCCGGGAATCGGTAAATCAACCCTTCTCCTTCAGGTGTGCCAAAAGCTGTCCGGAAAAAAAGAAAGTGTACTTTATATTTCCGGGGAGGAGTCGCTGAAGCAGATAAAACTTAGAGCTGACCGCATGGGGAAATTTTCAGAAGATCTGCTTCTTCTGTGTGAGACGAATCTGGAAACGATCCGGCAGACCATTGAGAGGCAGAAGCCCCATCTTGCGATCATTGATTCTATACAGACAATGTACAGCGAAGAGATAGGCTCTGCTCCGGGAAGTGTTTCCCAGGTAAGAGAGGCAACGAATACGTTTATGCAGCTTGCCAAGGGACTGGGGATTTCTATTTTTATAGTAGGTCACGTGACAAAAGAAGGAACAGTGGCCGGCCCCAGGGTATTGGAGCATATGGTAGATACAGTGCTGTATTTTGAGGGGGATCGGCATGCCTCCTATCGGATCTTGCGGGGAGTGAAAAACCGTTTTGGCTCCACCAATGAGATCGGTGTGTTTGAAATGCGTCAGACAGGGCTGGAAGAAGTAGCAAATCCGTCAGAATTTATGCTGAGTGGAAAGCCGGAAAATGCTTCGGGATCTGTGGTGGCATGTTCTATGGAAGGGACAAGGCCTATTTTGATGGAAATACAGGCTCTGGTCTGTGCCAGCAATTTCGGTTTCCCGAGAAGAACGGCAGCAGGGACAGACTACAACAGAGTGAATCTCCTTATGGCGGTACTGGAAAAGCGCATGGGACTTCCGCTTTCCAACTATGATGCCTATGTCAATATTGCCGGAGGGATCAGGATGAATGAACCGGCAGTGGATCTGGGTATTGTCATGGCGATTTTCTCAAGTTATAAAAACCGCCCGGTGCCGGAGGATATGATCGTCTTCGGCGAAGTGGGATTAAGCGGCGAAGTCCGCGCAGTGAGTATGCCGGAGCAGAGAGTGTCCGAAGCAAAGAAGCTGGGATTTAAGACATGTGTGATCCCATCGGTATCTGAAAATGCAGTGAAAAATATAGAAGGCATCCGGGTGATCGGGGTAAGAAGTGTCAGTGAGGCGATTCAGCTGTTGTAGAGATGGCGGCCATGTAAAAGGCGTTTGATAGATTGTTTCTGCCTGACATGAGATGATATTGTGCGGAAGAAGGATAGGTTTGAAGTGAATATAGGAGAACAGATTAGTCGTCTGCGTAAACAAAAAGGATTAAGTCAGGATGAATTTGCCAATGTGCTAAAGGGTTTAAGACAAACAGCTTCCAATTGAGAAAATGAAAAAAGTTATCCCGATTTGGAAATGCGATCTGAGTTTAGAAAAGATGATGTAAATTTTACAATGTCAGATTCTAAGACTTATCAAGTTAGTGAACCTACGATAAATGTCGCCAACGCATACTTTACTGTACCGAAAAGCGGGCAGCTGGATCTGGAATTAGATGCCCAGATCGATGACGGAGAATTGCATGTTTTAATTACTGACAGCAACAAACAAAATTTTACAGCTTGTAGAAGGCGGATTTTGCGAAAAATAAAAAAGTAAAAGAAAAATAGAAAAAAAGGTTGACTTTGAAAAATAGA
>NZ_JAYAZJ010000062.1:0-11735 GCF_037273965.1 Claveliimonas sp.
GGAGAAGATGCAAATATCATCTTCGGTGCTATGTATGATGATTCCAGAGCAGATGAAGCTACTATTACTGTAATTGCTACGGGATTACATAATGTAGGCGGGACATCTTCAAAATTAAAATCAAGACTGGAAGGCGTACAGCGTTCCGGTATGGTTCCGCCGGCAAGCAGCTATGATAAGCAGCTTCATTCCAATCATACCAGCCACAGCCCGAAAGTTGATTTGGGAGCAGCTCCGACGACAAACGGTGGTACAAGCCTGAAGCGTCCGGTTGGAGGTACAACTCCGACTCTGGATACACCAAGGACACCGACCAGCAAAGTGAAGGAACAGTCTATCAAGATTCCGGATTTCTTTAAAAAGTAAATAATTGTTTAGGCAACATACAGCAGCCATGACAGATTGTGGATTTTTTCGACCACAGTTGACATGGCTGCTTTTTTTGTCGAAAAAATCTGTTTTCCTTCTAACAGTATCTGACAAATTCTGAACCCTTCTTTTCTTTATAATTAATCCTGCCCAGATGAGGGCGCAGGCTTTCAGGCCGCCCTATGCCGGAAGTGCAAAAGAGAAAGAAGGTGGAACGTGTATTATGAACTGTATATAGACATACTGTTTCTCGTCAACTTTATGATGGACTACATATTGCTCCTGTTGATAAAAAAGATATTGAAATGCACTGCCACGCTTGGAAATATCTCACTGGGAGCATTGACAGGAGCGCTTCTTACCTGTCTGGTAGTCGCGCTTCCTATTCCCTGGCCACTTTTGAAAATTCTTCTGTTTCATGGCGTTGTGAATATCCTGATGCTGAAAATTGCTTTACGCCTCAAATGGGACAAAAAGCTGTGGAAAGCGCTTTTTTTTCTGTACATCACAAGTTTTTTGCTGGGAGGGATTTTGGAGCATGTACGTCAGTATGTGGAGATCGGAAGTCTTTTTTTTGTACTGGCAGTAGGATGCTATTACATCTCATCGGGAATATGGAAGATTTTGGATCTGATTTTCAAGACCGGGCAGTGCCGGTGTGATGTGGAACTATATGTAAATGGACGGTGTGTGACAGTGCCGGCTCTGATAGATACCGGAAACACACTGCGGGATAAACTGACGGGAAAGCCGGTAAACATCATAGAGAGCCAGACGGCAGAAGAACTGTTTGGTAAGGAAATCCCGGAAGGAATCCGGTATATTTCCTATCATACGATAGGCAGAAAAAACGCTGTTATGCCTGTTGCCGTTCTGGATAGCCTGCGTATTGCCGGAGAGAATGAGAAATGGGTGGATAAGCCGATGGTAGGAATCAGTGAAGAGAAAATATCTTCAGATGGAGAATACAGGATGATCATAAATCCTGATACATAGATTGGAGGAAACGAAACATGATGATAAAAATAGCTGTGCCAAATCAATTTAAACTGAAAGTAATGCCGAATTTCCGTACGTTTTTTTTCCCGGATAAAAAAGACGTACACTATATCGGAGGATCCGATATTCTTCCTGCTCCGCTGGAAGTGGAAGAGGAAAGCCGCGCGATCGCAATGCTGGGAACAGAGGAAGACAAAAGCGCCCGCAAAATATTGATTGAACATAACCTCAGGCTGGTAGTGTATATTGCAAAAAAGTTTGACAATACAGGCGTTGGAGTGGAGGATCTGATATCGATCGGGACGATTGGGCTGATCAAGGCAATTAATACATTTGATCCGGGAAAAAATATTAAACTGGCCACCTATGCATCCAGATGTATTGAAAATGAGATCTTAATGTATCTTAGAAGAAATAACAAGACACGCATGGAGGTTTCGATTGACGAGCCTTTAAATGTGGACTGGGATGGAAATGAGCTCCTTTTGTCGGATATTCTCGGAACAGAGGAGGACACCATATATCGGGACCTGGAACAGGAAGTAGAGAAAAAACTTCTTGTGAAAGCTCTTGGGCGTCTGTCCGGCCGGGAGCAGACGATCATAAAAATGAGATTTGGTATCGGTATGCCGGATGGGGAAGAGAAGACACAGAAAGAAGTGGCAGATATGCTGGGGATTTCTCAGTCTTACATCTCCAGGCTGGAGAAGAAAATTATGCAGCGGCTGCGAAGGGAGATGGTAAAATATTCATAGTCACTTTCTGAAAAAGGTGTTACAATGAAAAGAAAAAGGGGTTGGTGATATGCGTCTGAGCTTTATTGGAGCTGCCCATGAAGTGACCGGAAGTTGTCATCTTCTGGAAGCATGCGGAAAAAATATATTGATTGACTGTGGGATGGAGCAGGGACCGGATCTTTATGAGAATCAGAAACTGCCTGTCAGTGCCGGGGATGTGGACTATGTCCTTCTGACCCATGCCCATATTGACCATTCCGGAAACCTGCCGCTTTTATGCAAACAAGGCTTTCAAGGAGACATTGTAACCACGTTTGCTACTGCAGATCTGTGCAGCATTATGCTTCGTGACAGCGCCCATATTCAGGAATTTGAGGCGGAATGGAGAAACCGCAAGGCCAAAAGGAGCGGGGAAGAGCCTTACGAACCTGTTTATACAATGGCGGATGCAGATATGGCCATCTCTCTTTTGGCCCCTTGCGATTACGGGCAGAAGATCGATCTGTGTCCGGGCGTTCAGGTATGTTTCAACGATATGGGACATCTGCTTGGCTCAGCCAGTATAGAAGTGTGGGTGACCGAAGAAAATGTTACGAAAAAAATCGTATTTTCCGGTGATGTAGGCAACATTAATCAGCCTATTATCCGGGATCCCCAGCCGGTGAAAGAGGCAGACTATGTAGTGATCGAATCCACTTACGGCGACCGGACCCACGGGGAGGAGATTCCGGATTATGTGGGAGAATTTACAAGGATCCTGAAAGAAACCTTTGATAAAGGCGGAAATGTGGTTATTCCGTCTTTTGCTGTGGGGCGTACACAGGAACTGTTATATTTTATCCGTGAGATCAAAGAGAAAAGGCTTCTCCCGGAATATCAGAACTTTGAAGTCTATGTGGACAGTCCTCTTGCAATCGAGGCAACTTCAGTGTTTAACAAAAACGTAAAATCCTGTTTTGATGAGGAAGCGATGGCGCTGGTGGAACAGGGGATTAACCCCCTTATTTTCCCGGGATTGAAAACAACCATCACAACAGAGGAATCCAAACAGATTAATCTGAATGAACGTCCGAAAGTGATACTCTCTGCCTCTGGTATGTGCGAAGCAGGACGGATCCGCCATCATCTGAAGCATAATCTGTGGAGAGAGGAATGTACCATCTGCTTCGTGGGTTACCAGGCAGTCGGCACGCTGGGAAGAAAGCTGCTGGAAGGAGCAGAGAGTGTGAAACTGTTCGGTGAGAACATTACAGTTAATGCAAGGATTGAGTCTATAAAAGGGATCAGCGGACATGCGGACAGAAACGGACTCTTAAACTGGCTGAAAGGTTTTGAGAAGAAACCGGATCGTGTCATTGTGGTTCATGGCGAAGATACAGTGACGGATGCTTTTGCAGAAACGGTAGAAAAGGAGATCGGCTGTCCGGCATTTGCCCCATACTCAGGCGGATGTGTTGATCTGATGGAAAACAGAATCGTGACTGCCGGCATAAAGATTCCGAAGAAATCTGCAGAGAAACCGGCAAGAGTCAGAGCGCAGAATGCGTTTGACAGAGCGGTTGCGGCAGCAAAACGTCTGGTGGAAGTTGTAATGAAAAACGAAGGACTCTCCAACAAGGATCTTGCAAAGCTGGAATCTCAGATTCAGAATCTGGCGGACAAATGGGAACCATAGCAGTCTCTTGTGCAATAATGTGAAAAAGTGAAGAAAAAGTTTTGGCCCTTGTCAAGGGCTAAAACTTTTTTTATTTCCAGCTGCTACAGTATAAGGAAAAGACATAATGAGAAAAATCTTATTGTACGTAATCAAATGACGGCAGATACGTTCAATAAGGAGGATTCAGATTATGGCACAGGGTAAGGTTGAAATATGCGGCGTAAATACAGCGAAGCTTCCGCTCCTTACAGAGGAGGAAAAAGAAGATTTGCTGGCGCGCATGAAAGAAGGGGATGAAGCGGCAAAGGAGGAATATATCAAAGGAAATCTGCGGCTTGTGTTAAGTGTGATCAAACGTTTTTCGGGAAGCAATGAAAATCCGGATGACCTTTTCCAGATTGGATGCATTGGACTGATCAAAGCAATTAATAATTTCAATACAGAACTTGATGTTAAATTTTCTACTTATGCAGTGCCGATGATCATTGGAGAGATCCGGCGGTATATGAGGGATAATAATTCGATCCGTGTCAGCAGATCCTTGAGAGATACGGCATACAAAGCGATTTACGCGAAAGAACATTACATGCGGGAGAACCTGAAGGAACCAACGGTACAGGAAATCGCTGATGAGATTGGAATTTCCAAAGAAGATATTGTGTTTGCGCTGGACGCGATACAGGTACCTATGAGTCTGCAGGAGCCTGTTTACAACGATGGAGGAGACGCCCTGTATGTCATGGATCAGATCAGCGATAAGAAGAACAGAGAAGAGAAATGGATTGAAGATCTTTCTTTAGAAGCTGCTATGGACCGCCTGACAAGCCGGGAGAGATATATTATCCGTCTGCGTTTCTTTGAAGGGAAGACACAGATGGAAGTGGCAGAAGAGATAGAAATTTCACAGGCACAGGTCAGCAGGCTGGAAAAGCATGCTTTGAAAGTAATGCGGCAGTATTTGAGTGCATAACAAATCTGAAAATATGAGAAAAAATATTCCCGCCGGCTGGATAAAAGCATAAAAACAGAGCGGGAATGTTTTTTTCTTCAGGGCATTGAAATTTTGGGCGCTTCATACTATGATAGATGAAGAAGAAAGGAGCAACATATTATGAGAGGCTGTATTTTTGACTTGGATGGAACATTGACAGATACCCTGGATTCCCTGACTTATTCAGTAAACCTGACATTGGAAGAGATGGGGCTGCCTCGAATTACGGAAGAACAATGCAGGCTGTTTGTAGGAAACGGTGCCAGATATTTGATGGAAAAAGCATTGAAAGCCTCCGGAGATGCTAATTTAAGCCGTATTGAAGAAGGAATGGCGGTATATGGAAGAATATTCAGTGCAAACTGTACATATCATGTAACACCGTACAAAGGGATCTTAGAACTTCTGGAACAGCTTAAAGTGCGGGGAATCAAACTGGCAGTGCTTTCCAATAAACCTCACGGGCAGACGGTGGACGTAGTAAAACAGATATTTGGAGAGAATGTGTTCGACTATGTGCAGGGACAGTGTGAGAACCTTGCCAGGAAGCCGGATCCTTCCGGAGTATGGAAGCTTCTTGAGGAGATGGGGATATCACGGGAGGAATGTCTGTATGTCGGGGATTCGGAAGTGGATGTGAAAACCGCAGAGGCGGCCGGCGTTCAGGAAATTGCAGTGACCTGGGGATTTCGTGACCGGGTATCGCTGGAGAAGGCGGGGGCTATGACTTTGATAGACAGCCCGAGGGAACTGCTTGCATATGTATAGGGCACAACGCCGGGAGATCCCGTCAGGAAAAAGCATGCAATAAAAGAGGGAGGACAAAGCAATGTATGAGTATGATGAGGAATGTTTACAGGTGTTTTTGGAAAATCAAAGCCAGCTTTTTGATGAGCCGGTAGCAGAGACACCGGAAGAAGCAGAGGCATTTCTGGAGGAATGTATGGCGGTAGTAGTGGACAGCATTGAAGAAGTAGCTGCATTCTTTCGAGAAGAGGGCATCGACATGGAGGATATGTCTATGGAAGAGTTGGAAGAGGCTTCCGAAGTGTTCGCCCTCCCAAGCGGTAAGTATCTGATCGTAGAAGGTTAGCGCCGGTGCGCGAAGTCTTCCGACAGGAGGCGTACCCACTTAGATAAAAAGATGTCGCTGAAGCGGCTGTACTTGATAAAGGAGTTCCGTTTGCGGAACTCCTTTTTATACACATGCCCTTCGTTTTTGGATGATGTTATTCGATTTCGGCATTTTTCAGCGCATTTTTAATGGCGCCTATGATGATCTGTGAGGTGTATGCGGAATCTTCGGAATATTGGATGTTTTCCAGAGACTGTGTCTCACAGATCTGCTGGGCTATATCTTCCATGGCCGGCTGAACAAGCGGAAACATGGCATCTACTGTCTCATCCATATTGGAAAAACGGATGGAATCAATCTGAGATTCGTCGACGGACACCTCTACTTCCAGTTCCGTATTGTTTAAAGTGAAAGAAGAAGTGTATACTCCTTCTTTGTATTTTTTTTCGGGAGTTTCGTTTTTGCTGTGTCCGGGAAGAAACATAAATACAAGAAGAAGGATCAGAACGATAGCCAATACAGCAAAAACGGCGGTGTATATGATCTCTTTCATATGTAGCACAAAAATTTTAGTTTTGGAACTCATAAAGGCCTCCTGTGTCTGAATGTGTATTTGTACTCTATATAATATATGAGCGAAAGCAGAGAAATATTCCGGCAGGATGGGTTTTGCGTGACAAATCTGCCGGCTTCCTGTAGAATGGAAAAGTAAGAAATGAGGTGGAAGAACAAATGTTTATTATTGCAGGGCTTGGAAATCCCGGTCTGCCCTATGAGGGTACCAGACATAATGTTGGATTTGATGTCATAGATGCTATTGCGGACGAATATAATATTTCCGTGGATTACCGGAAAAACCGCGCCTTGATCGGCAAAGGGATCATCGAAGGACAAAAGGTGATTCTGGCAAAACCCCAGACTTATATGAATTTAAGCGGAGAGAGCATCAGAGGACTTGCAGATTATTATAAGATTGATGAGGAGGCAGAGCTGATTGTTATATATGATGATGTGAGCCTTGACGTAGGACAGCTTCGTATAAGAAAAAAAGGAAGCGCGGGAGGACATAACGGAATAAAAAGCATTATTTCTCATCTTGGGACAGATGTCTTTCTAAGAATTAAGGTAGGCGTCGGTGAAAAGCCGAAGAAATATGACCTGGCGGATTATGTGCTGGGGCATTTCTCCAAAGAGGAAAGGCAGCAGATGGAAGAGGGATATCACCGTGCAGTCAAGGCTGTGGAAATGATGGTATCCGGGGAGATCGAGGCGGCAATGAATGAATTTAACCGCAAAGCAAAGAAAGATGCTGCCCGGTCCGGTGAGGAGACAAAAAGATCATAAGAATAGGAGAGAAAGGATTATGGAAGCCTTGACAGGGCCCCTGCATGAACTGGCGGAATTTGAAGAAATATGGAAACAGAGAGAGAAAGAACCGGGAATGCTGCAGATATCGGGCTGCGTCAATTCTCAGAAAACTCATCTGATGTATGCGCTTGGCGATGGCTGTGATTATAAAGTCATCGCTTGTTCCAGTGAATCAAAGGCAAAGCAGATTTATGAGGAATACCGGTTCCTGGATGGAAACATATATCTGTATCCGGCAAAGGATTTTCTTTTTTACCAGGCGGATATCCGCAGTAAGGAGCTGATGCGCCAGCGAATGACAGTGATACAGGCAATCCTGGAACAGAAGAACATTACGGTTGTAACCAGTTTTGACGGATTTATGGACGTTCTGCAGTCAAGAGAAGTTATACAGGGAAAAGTACTGGAGATTAAAAACGGCGAAATCATAGATTTTCCGGAGATTCAAAAGGCTCTTGCGGCTAATGGATACGACAGGGAAGAGCAGGTGGAAGGCCCCGGACAGTTTGCAGTGAGAGGGGGGATCCTGGATATTTATCCGCTGACAGAGGAGCTTCCGGTCCGGATTGAACTGTGGGATGATGAAGTAGATTCTATTCGGACCTTTGATGTGGAAAGTCAGCGTTCCATTGAAAATCTGGAATCTGTCTGTATTTATCCAACAGAAGATATGGAAAAGGAGACAGCCGAAAGTGTATCTTTTCTGGATTATTTCCCAAAAAAGGGAACGTTGATTTTTCTGGACGAGCCGGCCAGACTTTTGGAAAAAGGGAAAGCAGTAGAAGAGGAGTTCGTAGAAGCACAGGCGAAACGACTGGAGAGCGGGTATGAGGTCAGCGACAGGGAGATGCAGCTTTACCATACTGAAAAAATTACGGAAAAAATAAACCGCCGCTGCAGTATCGGTTTCTGTTCTCTTGATACAAAGTGTCCTCAGTTTAAGGTACGGGCTAAATATCATATACAGACAAAAGGGATCAATCCCTACAATAACAGTTTTGAAATGCTGACAAGAGATCTGAAGAGACTGAAAAGGGAAGGGTACAAAGTTGTGCTTCTTTCCGGTTCCAGAACACGGGCGAAACGTCTTGCCGAGGATCTGCGTGATTATAACTTAAGCAGCTTTTACAGTGATGAAATGGATCGGCAGGTGCTTCCGGGGGAAATCATGACAGCTTACGGCCATGTGGCGGAAGGCTATGAATACCCTATGCTGAAATTTCAGGTCATTTCCGAGACGGATATTTTTGGAAAGGTCAGAAAGAAAAAGAAAAGAAAATCCTATGAAGGACGGAAGATCCAAAGTTTTTCAGAGCTTAAGCCAGGAGATTATGTTGTCCATGAGAATCATGGACTTGGAATTTATCAGGGAATTGAAAAGATTGTGGTAGATAAAGTAGCCAAGGATTATATGAAGATTTCCTATGCAAAGGGAGGCAATCTTTATATTCCGGCTACCCAGCTTGATCTGATCCAGAAATATGCCAGTGCAGATGCCAAGAAGCCGAAACTGAATCGCCTTGGTACTCAGGAGTGGACCAAGACAAAAACAAGGGTCCGGGGAGCGGTAAGAGAAATTGCAAGAGATTTGGTGCAGCTGTATGCGGCAAGACAGGAAAAGGAAGGCTATGTTTACGGAGAAGATACCGTCTGGCAAAAAGAATTTGAGGAGATGTTCCCTTTTGAAGAGACAGAAGATCAGCTTCTGGCTATTGAGGCGGTAAAAAAAGACATGGAAAGCCATAAGATCATGGACCGTCTGATCTGTGGAGATGTAGGATACGGGAAAACCGAAATCGCTATTCGTGCCGCCTTCAAAGCTGTACAGGAAAATAAACAGGTTGTCTATCTGGTGCCGACAACGATTCTTGCACAGCAGCATTACAATACGTTTTTGCAGAGGATGAAAGAATTTCCGGTCCGTGTAGATCTCATGTGCCGTTTCCGAACTCAGGCTCAGCAGAAAAAAACCATAGAAGATACGAAAAGAGGCCTTGTTGACATTGTGATCGGTACTCACAGGGTTCTGAGCGACGATTTAAAATACAAGGATCTGGGACTTCTGATTATTGATGAGGAACAAAGATTCGGCGTACAACATAAGGAAAAGATTAAAAAGCTGAAAGACAATGTGGATGTTCTGACTTTGACGGCAACGCCGATTCCCCGTACTCTCCATATGAGCCTCATCGGAATCCGGGATATGAGCGTTCTGGAGGAAGCTCCGCAGGAGAGAATGCCTATACAGACCTATGTCATGGAATACAATGAAGAAATGATACGGGAGGCCATAGAGAGGGAATGTGCCCGGCAGGGGCAGGTATACTATGTCTACAACCGCGTGGAAGATATTGCCGAGGTGACGGCAAGAATACAAAGGCTTGTGCCGGAAGTTTCCGTTGCTTTTGCTCACGGGCAGATGAGGGAACATGAACTGGAAAAGATCATGTATGCTTTTATTAACCGGGAGATTGATGTTCTTGTCTCTACAACAATTATTGAAACGGGACTTGATATTTCCAATGTCAATACGATGATCATCCATGATGCTGACAGGCTGGGACTTTCCCAGCTGTACCAGCTTCGTGGCAGAGTCGGGCGTTCCAATCGGATGGCTTATGCTTTCCTCCTTTACCGGAAAGACAAAATGCTCAAAGAAGTGGCCGAGAAGCGATTGTCCGCTATCCGGGAGTTTACGGACCTTGGATCCGGATTCCGGATTGCCATGCGGGATTTGGAAATCCGGGGTGCCGGAAATCTTCTGGGAGCAGAACAGCACGGTCACATGGAAGCGGTAGGATATGATCTCTATTGTAAAATGTTGAATGAAGCAGTGAAACATTTGAAAGGAGAGATGGAGGAAGAGACTTACACAACGACGATAGATCTCAATGTGGATGCCTATATTCCGGAATCCTACATTCCCAATGAATATCAGAAGCTGGATGTTTATAAGAGGATCGCTGCTATTGAGAATGAAGAAGAGATGGAAGACATGTTGGAAGAACTGATCGACCGGTTTGGAGATATACCAAAAAAGGTGCAGCAGCTTCTTAAGATCGCAAATCTGAAAGCGATGGCTCACCAGGTTTACGTTACAGCAGTAGAACAAAAGGGAGAGCAGTATATTTTTACGATGTACGAGAAGGCCAGGGTAAACCCGGCCAGGATTCCGGCTATGCTGGAAAGCTATAAGGGAAGTCTCGTTTTCCGGGCGGAAGAAACACCGTGTTTTATTTATCAGAAAAAAGGCTTTAATAAGAAGGAGAAAGACGAAGATATTCTGGAAGTAGTGAAAAATGTGTTAATTTCCATGCAAGGATTGCTTGAATAGAAGAAAAACGGTATAATGACAGAGTCAGCAATACGAAGGAGGGTGTAAAAACCATGAAAAAAAGAGCAGTTATCTGTCTGCTGGCAGGGGTGCTGGCGGCGGCATCTCTGTCCGGCTGCGGAAGTTTTGACGGCAGTGATGTGGTAGTGACTGTAGATGATAAAGAGATCACGGCAGATCTTGCCAATTTTCTGGCGCGGTACACACAGGCGCAGTATGAGACATATTATGCAGGGTATTTGGGCGATGATATGTGGAACAGCGAGGGATCTTCAGATGGGGAATCCTATGAGGATACAGTGAAGGATTCTGTTATGGAATCTTTAGAGAATATGTATCTGATGGAAGCTCATATGGGAGATTATGATATTGCTTTGACGGAGGAGGAAGAAAATTCCATCAAAGAGGCGGCAAAGCAGTTCGATGAAAACAACGGTCTTGAAGAGAAGGAAAAAGTATCGGGAAATACAGATACCGTAGAGCGTATACTGGAGCTTATGACGATCCAGAAGAAAGTGCAGGATGCAGTGATGGCAGGGGCGGATACAGAAGTTTCTGATGAAGAGGCAGCTCAGAAGAAAATGCAGTATGTGACGTTCAGTTTTACCACAACAGATGAAGAAGGAAATTCCAGCGAGATGACGGATGAGGAGAAGGCAGAATTGAAAACACAGGCAGAGGAATTTGCAGCAGGAGCAGCAGGCGCCTCAGATTTTTCTGCTTATGCGTCACAGCAGGGATATGAAGCTGTGGAAGGAACTTTTGATTCAGAATCTACCGGATATCCGGAAGAGCTGGTGGCTGAAATGGATAAGCTGGAGGAAGGCGGTACTACAGGAGTAGTGGAGAGTACAGGAGGCTATTATGTGGCCAGAGTGACCAGCCTTTTTGACCGGGAAGCCACAGATACGAAGAAGACAGAAATTGTGCAGGAGCGGCAGCAGAAGCTTTTGGACGATACCATATCGGAATGGCGGGATGACGCCAAGATTGATGTTAATAACCGCGTTTGGGATAAGGTAGACTTCAATAAATTGAGTGTGACAATGAAGCAGGACGAGACAGATCCGTATGCGGACGAAGTGCAGACAGACGATCAGGCAGAGGAAACAGAATAGTTAAAAACATAACAGGGGACGTAGTAAAATTGAACTTCAATGTCATTAAGTTTAGAAATTAGGATTCAAAAAAGCATGGAACGAAAA
>NZ_JAYAZJ010000063.1:0-5143 GCF_037273965.1 Claveliimonas sp.
CCGCCCATTTTGATGTTCTCCTTCCAGCCGATGTATTTCCTGTTCCGCTTCTCTTCTCTTTGTCCGTCCTTCCTGCTGGATCTGCATTACCTCATCAAGGGTGGAAATAAGAGATTCATTTGTGGCTTTCAATGTTTCCATATCCACGATTCCCCGCTCGGATTCTCTGGCGGATTCTACAGACGCCATCTTCAGTTTTTCTGCATTCCTGCGAAGAAGTTCATTTGTCATATCTGTCACTTCCCGCTGTGCAGCTGCTGCCTGTGAGGAATGCTCCACGCCAAGGGCAAGCACCATCTGACTTTTCCACAGCGGCACAGTATTGACAATGGTAGATTGGATTTTCTCCACCATCAGCGTATCATTGTTCTGCACCAGCCTGATCTGCGGAGCAGTCTGCACTGCGATCATTCTTGTCAGCTCCAGATCATGAACTTTCTTTTCAAAACGTACACACAGAGATTCCAGGTCTTTCGCCGCCTGAATATCCTCCGGGAACCCGCTGGTCTCCGCTTTCTTTATCATTTCCGGGAGTTCTTTTGTCCTTACATCCTCTATCTTCTTTTTTCCTGCCGCAATATAGAGGTTCAGCTCTTTATAATATTCCAGATTCTGCTGATACATCTTATCCAGAAGAGCTGCATCTTTCATAAGCTGAACCTGATAGCCCTCCAGCGTTTTACAGATCTTGGAGATGTTTGCCTCCGCCTTATCGTATTTTGCTTTCATGGCTGTCAGCTTATTGGCATTCTTCTTAAAAAATCCAAAAATTCCTTTGCTTTCTTCCTCGTCAAAATCTTTCAATTCAGTGACGACATCGGTAAGCAGCCCGCCGATTTCACCGAGATCTTTGGTACGCACATTTTCCAGTGCCTTTTCAGAAAAATCCGCCATCTTTTTCTGTACGCCGGAGCCGTACTGCAAAACGGCGTTGGAATCATACAGATCAATCTCTCCGGCAAATGCTTCTGCTCTTGCTTTTTCTTCCTCTGTAAGAGAGGTCTGTTCTGTTAGGGTTTGATATTCTTCGTTCATGCTCATTTCCTTTCCTGATCTGTTCTGTTATTTTCTGTTTTTCTGAAGGCCGTCCTCTGTCAGCCCCTCCTGCGCCAGCATTGCTTCCAGTACGGAAATATCAGAAGAAATATCCCAGGCCACGTCTTCAAACAGGCTGTCCAGCAATTTCTCAAAAGCTGTATTCAGCGTATCCAGCGTCTTTTCAATCTCTTCTTTTGCCTGACGGATATTTTCTCCTGCTTCCGGCTGGCCGTCCAACTGCTCGTAAGCCTCCAGAAGTTTCACCGTTGTGGGGAGATAGTATTCCATCATTTTTTCAATATCTTCCACGGCAGAAGGATCTTCCCTCACCCGGTCAAATATCCTGCGGACCAGAAGTTCGATCCGGTCAATTTTCCGGGAAATTTCCACTCCCGGAATGGCGTCGTTGCACTCCCTGATTTTCTTCACATACCAGTTTCCCAGGCTGATGACTTTTTCTGCTTCAGTCTCCGGCTTTTCCGGTGTTCTTTCCTGCCTCTGTCTCTCCTGTTCCATGGCCTCCCGGCGCTCCTTCTCCGCCTGCATGTGGGCTTCTCTTTGCCGTTTCAGCTGCTGATATTCTTCATAAAATGCGTCCGTCACCATAAGGCAGGTTTCCTGATCGTCCAGATGCCCCTGCAGAAACCAGCGCTTTTCGATCATTTGTTTCAGATCCTTTACAACGCCTTTTACTGATCTTCCGCTTTTATCCGCCAGTTCCTTTACATTGCAGTAGACTCTTCCCTGCATGATCTCAATATATTTATGAAAACGCCTGTTCCTTCCAAGGCGGGTCCTGCCGTTCCATATAAGAACAACTCCCGCTGCGACCAGCAGCAAAAGCATCCCTATCAAAAGGCCTCCCAGCCATGGAAATGCTCCTGTTACCGCTACGGTTATTACAGTTGCCGCCAGCACAAGACTGCCTGGGATCAGCAGGAGACATCCGAGAATCGTTAAAATGATCCCTGCTGCTTTTACTCCTTTATTGCCGGCAAAAAGAGTGCGGGGCTTTGTATCCGGTCTGCTGTATTCCTGTCCATCCCACCGGAAATCCGGTCTGCTTTTCCCAAAATCGGCGCCGGCCTGCCGGAATCCTTCGCCTGTTTGACGGACACTCTCCCGAAACTGAAACACCGCGTCATTTACTGTATTTGCAATTGTATCATTAAGTCTGCGAAAATCCTGGGAGTCAATGGCATTTTGAACGATGTTCCGAATGTCGCGCCCCCATCTTTCCCAATCCTGGTTCATGCTTTCTGCGTCCTTTCTGTTCTTTGTCTTCCATTATAGCAAGTTGCCGGCCTGCTGACTAGTGTATTACTGCATTCCCTTTCAGATAAGTTCCCCTTGTGATATAATGTCCACGTAGGCAATGAGCCGTGCAAAAATGCGGGAAACGCAAACGCCTGCCTGCAGGCGATTTGAGGTTTTCGCATTTTTATAGGGCGAATGCCCGTGAGCGAGAGCCGGAAAGGCTCGAGCTGACACGGCGAATGTTTTAATAAAAAGGAGGAATACTTTATGTCCGAGAATAACCTATCCTGCATTGACTGTGCTGTAAAAAACTGCGACAAGGAGGATCGCTCCTATCCGCCTTTCTGCCTCACAACGCACATGGATCACGAGATTCTTAACGAAGCTCTCTCCTGCTACCAGGAGCCGGAAAATCACGCAATCATGTGCGCTGCCGCAGAAGTGGAATTTGAGCACTACTGTAAATATACCAGGGTAGAGGAAATTATGGCTTTTGCCGAAAAAATAGGTGCAAAAAAGATAGGCATAGCCACCTGTGTGGGACTGCTGGCGGAAAGCCGTACCCTGGCGCAGATTTTTCGCAGCCATGGATTTGAAGTTTACGGAATCGGCTGTAAAGTAGGCGCCATCCCCAAAACAGCTCTCGGAATTGATGAAAAATGCAACGGCGTAGGCAAAAACGCCTGCAATCCTATTCTGCAGGCCAAGCTTCTTAACGCCGCGAAAACCGACCTCAACGTGGTAGTAGGTCTCTGCGTCGGTCACGACAGCCTGTTTTACAAATATTCCGACGCCATAGTTACAACAGCCGTGACAAAGGACAGAGTTCTTGGGCACAATCCGGCGGCTGCACTTTATACTGCCAACTCTTATTATTCAAAATTAAAACAGGAAGGTGAGGTATGATGAAGAAATTATCTTCAGAAGAATTAAAAGAGCAGTTAAAAGAACGAAAAGAAGGCTCTCTGCTTCCTCTTCGCGAAATTCTGGTTGAAAATGCCGACCTTAGCGGCTGGAATATGGATCATGTTGACTTTTCCCTTTCCACTTTCCGAAACGTCTGTTTTAACGGAGCAAGCCTGAAAGGAAGCACTATAGAAAACTCTCTGTTTGATCAGTGTACGTTCCGCAAAACCTGCTTTCAAAACGCCAATATGAAAGGCGCTGCCCTCCGCTATGACGATCTGACCGGAGCCGATATCCGGGGCGCCAACCTCTTTTCCGCAGTGTTAGAGTTCGCCGATCTGACGGATATTATTTCTGATGAGGATACAAAATTCTTCCGGCTCTACTGTCCGGAGAAGGGCGCTTTCCTTGGATATAAAAAATGTTTCAACAATCGGCTGGTGCAGCTTCTTATCCCGGCTGACGCCAAGAGAACTTCCGCCACCCTAAACTCCTGCCGCTGCAGTAAAGCTAAAGTTCTGACGATCAAAAGCTTCGACTATTCCGAAGAATATGACGAAGCCTGGTCTCTTGTAGATGAAAATTTTGTTTACCGCCGGGGTCAGTGGGTAGAAGTCAAAGATTTCAATGAAGACCGGTGGCAGGATTCTACCACCGGAATCCATTTCTGGCTCACCCGCGAGGAGGCCAAAGCTTATTGATGCATCAACGCTTTAAAGCCCACCTGTTAACTTTCTTTTGACTTCATATTGCTTTCTGTATTTCCTCGAGCTATAATCGTCTCAAATATATTAGCGAAGGGAGAGATATATATGGAAATTGGCGATAATTTAAAAAGAATAAGATTAAAAAGGGGGACTTTCACAAAATGAAGTCGCTGATAAATTAAACATATCTCGACAAGCTGTTTCTAAGTGGGAACGTAATATATCTTCACCTGATATAGAAACATTAGAGAAATTAAGGAAGCTTTATGATGTAAGCTTTGATGAACTAATAACACAGACGGAAATAGACAGTAATGCTTCTATTGTTGAAAAAAGTGATAATATGGACATATTTGAAGGTCAGGAGAATAGAATAATACATTGTCTTATTATTATTGGAATGCTTGTATTATCTTGCTCATTACCTTTTCTTGGAATCATTATCTCCATTTTTATCATATACTGTTTAGTAAAAATCAGGTCAAAATCTATCCTGCTTTTTTCTTGCTGCTTTCTTGCCATTTTTATCAATACCTGGAACACTTGGGCGTTTTTAAATAATGCTTTTATAAAAGAAGCGACAGCCACTGTTGAAGTAGTGGCTGTCAATTATAAAAATAATTATTTAGATCACCTCGGTTTTTAAAGCACTTCCTGAAATACAGGCTTTTACCCCTGTGGGAATCGCTATTATACCAGGATAATAGTTAAATGTATACAAAGCTTCTTTTGTACTTGTTAATCTAAGCCTGGCCCCTTCTATTCTACCTATGTAAGCGGCATAAAATGGATCATATGCTGACACTAGCTTATTATCTTTTACTTTTACCTTAAATCCCGCTCTCCAGCTCCCGGAAGATGTGCATGTAATCTGATAAGAATTGTCCGCAATTCTTTCTTCTGAAACGATTTGCGATATGACTACATGTATAGCATTTCCTTCCTTGTCCAGTATGATATTGTCAAGATTAGTTGACACATTTATTTCAAGGATATCACTGACTATGCTACCAGTTCCAAATCCTCATAATACTGTCTGCGTTTTATCATGGGAGGAAGCCCGCCATTGGCAGAGCAGATCCTCCGGTTATTCCAGTAGCTGAGGAAGTATCTCCAAATGAGCGCCTTTAATTCCTCTACCGTCATCTGCCTTGTGTCATAGCGGTCATAAAGGAGCTCTGTCTTCATTCTGGCCCACATACTCTCACAGCGTGCATTATCATGGCAGCGTCCTC
>NZ_JAYAZJ010000064.1:0-51924 GCF_037273965.1 Claveliimonas sp.
CGGAGGACACCGCCCATTCCCGGATTTATGACCGGCTGCTTTCCATGTGCGTCCCAGTACGTTTTACCGGCGAGAATTTCCGGCAGGAAACCGCGCAGCGGAAAATGGATAGCATGAAGAAACTGATTACCGACTGAAAGGAGTATTGCCTATGAAAGAAGTCCCAATTTGGGAAAAGAGTAATTTAACCTTAGAAGAAGCTGCGGCATATTCAGGAATTGGTATCAACAAGCTGCGCGACCTTACCAGTGAGCAAAATTGTCAATTTGTTTTGTGGGTGGGGAGCAAGCGCCTGATAAAACGCCGTCTATTTGATAAATTCATTGAGCAGGAGTATTCCATTTGAAATTTGTGATGTGAAAGCAGCACTTGATATGATACAATGATTATGTCATATCAAGGCTCTTTCCATCACGGAAAGGAGTTTGACAATGTCCGAGAAACGCAAAGACCATAAAGGAAGAATCCTGCGGACAGGAGAGAGCCAAAGAAAAGACCTGATTTATCAGTACCGCTATACAGACATTCGAGGTAAACGGCAGACCATCTATTCCTCTGATTTGAAGGAACTGCGGGAAAAGGAAAAAGAAATCCAGAAGCAGCTTGATGAAGGGATTGACTATGCTGCTGGAAAGGCAACCGTGATTGCCCTTGTGGAACGCTATATCAGCTTAAAACAGGGCGTGCGCTACAATACCAAAGTCGGTTACAATTTTGTTTTGAACCTGATTAAGAAAGAAGATTTTGGCTACCGGCAGATAGGGGATATTAAGGTATCAGACGCGCAAAAGTGGATTATGAAGCTCCACAGTGACGGGAAAGGGTACAGCACCATTACCAGCGTCAGGGGTGTTGTGAAACCCGCTTTTCAGATGGCGTACAACGAGGATATTATCCGCCGAAATCCCTTTGATTTTAAATTAGTGGACGTGGTTCCCAATGACTCACAGAAGCGGATTGCCATGACGGAGGAACAGCAGGAGATTTGGATGGGCTTTATCCGGGAGGATAAAACCTATGCCAAGTATTATGATGAATTTGTCGTGCTGCTGGGAACGGGTATGCGTGTCAGTGAATTTTGCGGCCTTACAAAAAGTGATTTGGATTTTGAAAACCGGCGAATCCGGGTAGACCACCAGCTTGTCCGGGAACGGGGCGGAAAGTATTATGTCGAGAAAACCAAGACGGAGTGCGGATGCCGCTTTATTCCCATGACAGAGGAAGTCTATCAAAGTCTGAACAGTATCCTTGAACGCCGCAGGAAGATAAAGACGGAAATCATTGTAGACGGGTACAGCGGCTTTCTGCTGCTGGATAAGGACGACAAGCCCAAGGTGGCGTTGCATATCGAAAATGAAATGCGCTGGGCGATGAAAAAGTACAAGAAGCTGTACCCGGACAAGCCGCTGCCGCATATCACGCCCCATGTGTTCCGCCATACTTTCTGTACCAATATGGCAAACGCCGGTATGGATATAAAGACCTTGCAGTATGTGATGGGACACTCTGATGTGGGAGTGACGCTGAATGTCTACACTCACGCCAGCTATGACCGGGCAGCGGAGCAGATGGCGAAAATCATAGATTTCAAGGGAACTGTCACGCCGGAAAAGCAGAGAAAATCAGGCTGAAATTGAACAGAGTTACTACACCATTTGCCCGTGAATTTGCGTAGATTTACGAAGAATAACGTGAATTTAAGGCAAAACACAAAAATTGAAAAAAGCGCCGGAAAGCCCGTAATATCAAGGTTTGAAGGCTTTTGAAAGGATATAAGAGATATGATAAAAATACTATTTGTGTGCCACGGCAGGGAGTGTCATTTTTATTAAATTTCCTTATTTTATGCCGGTTTTTGGATGGTAGAAGGAATTTTACAACAAGTTTACAACTTTTGAAAGGCGTTCTGGTATGGTATTAGCAGTCTTTGGACTGTTTCAATGAAGATTGCATTATACAAAAAGATTCAATGATGGTATAATAGTTGCATTGAAATAACGAGTTTGCAAAAGAGGAAAAATATGGATGAAATAATTATACATTCGTTACAAGAGTATATTGATGTATTGGAGAAGATACCGTTAGATTTTAGTTTGTCCAGAGGACAATCATTAGATAAGAAATTACTGCCAACAGCGTTAAGAGTTGATGAAGATAACAAACGTTTATATTCAAAATCTAAAGTGAATTGCTTTTTGGAAGATTATAAAATAAATTCGGCTATTTATATGCCACAAGGGCAAGAATTAAAAAATGAATATGAATGGATGGTACACGCACAACATTTTGGCGTACCAACCCAATTATTAGACTTTACATATTCTCATATTATATCTTTAATGTTTGCTGTAGAAAAAGCATTCAGCGAAAATGATATGGATAAAAAAGCGGTTGTGTGGTTTTTAAATCCTAAAAAGTTAAATGAATATTCAATGAATAGGACAGAAATTATTAATATATCAATATTTACTAACGAACGCATGGAAGATAAAGAATATCCTATAGTAATAAGTTGTGCAAAAAAGAATAATAGAATATCTGCGCAAAATGGTGTCTTTGTTTATTTTCAACATGAAGCTGCGGCGTTAGATGAATTGGATATAGCAAATGAAATATTAAAAAAAGTAGTAATTCCGTATAAAGATTCAAAAAAAATAATGAAAAATTTGTATTTATTGGGAATGAGATTTAGTAGTTTATATCCTGAACTGTCTTCTGTATCAAAAGATATTATTTTGAAAAATGATGTAATTGAATATATGAAGGAGGGGGAAAGTGAAGATGAGTAATGTTCAAAGTAAATTTATTGTTAAGCCACAAACATTGGATCAATCAATTAAAACAATAGTTGAAGCAATAGATAAAGGATATGAATTGCAAAATAAAGAAGGAACAGGGGAGCTTACAGCAGAAGAAAGGTTAGAATATAACGATTCTATTATTTTGCAACCATTCTACCAAAGAGAGTATAGAGCCACAATAGATGATGAAAGTTCGTTAATCGAATCTATTTTGGTAGGTATACCGATTCCGCCTGTATTTTTGTCGAGTACACGCTATAGAGGAGTGCAAGTTTTAGATGTGGTAGATGGTCAACATCGTCTTAAGGCTTTTTATAGATTTAGAAAGGGACAATATGCTTTAAATAATTTGCCACTTTTAGATGAGTATAATGGGAAATATTTTATAGATTTACCGATAGAGGCTCAAGAGGATTTAATTAGTCATAAATTACCCGCATATGTATTTAGAAATTTTCCTGGGAAGAAGTTTGAGCTAGAGGTTTTTAATAGATATAATAAAGGCACAAAGGCTTTAACGCCACAAGAAATTAGGAATGCTGTTTATAATTCACCATTTAATGAATATGTAAACAAGTTTGTCAAATCATTAATGAATGGTGAAGATACAGTTTTAAAAAATGCATACAATGTTACAAAAGACAGATATTTAAAGAAAAAAGTGCAAGAAGGAATATTTACTATTCTTTGGGTATTGGAGTTTGGAATAAATACTAGTTTTAAGGATTCTACTACTTACGCTAATGAATATATGAAAGTAAAAGCAGAGGATTATGAAAAAGATCCAGACATGACATTTACAAATTTGCAGGAAGTGAAGCAGAATTTTAATATGTTTAATGAATGGATTAGAAAATGTACAAGGTATACATCTTATCCATTTTCAAAAGAGATATATGGCATATCTAGTAAGAGTTACAAATTTCAAACATCTATGGCTTTGATTCTACCAGCTGTCTATAAAAAAGAATATATTGATAATAATTGTGAGATAACCTTTGAGGAACAATTGAAAAAAATGCAAACGGCGTTAGCTAGTTCATTTTTGGAAGACGCAAGTTATAATGCTTCATCAACAAATTCAATCAAGATTAATGAATTTATTAAATCGTATTAAATCAAAAACAATTCTGTTGTTCGCATAAACGCTGGTTTTTAAACAAATATAGAAATTCAAAAATTCAATTATCTTGATTAAAAGAACCTAAATGTGACAGTTATTGAAAAAGGGAGATAGCACAAATATGAGTGTATCTCCCTTTTAATATTTAGGCTATTTCTTTATTTTGACTTCAAATTTCAATATAGCCTTTAACATAGCGGTCTGGATCTCGCCTTTCCATTCTTCATCTACCTGCATGCTGACATTGCCGTTTTCGTGATAAAACGGGCGTAAACATAGCTTGGAGATATAAGCGTCATAAAAATTTAGAATTTCCTTGATGGATGTTTCATCCCCACTTGACGCTTTACAGATAAGGTCAAAAGAGGGATAACCATAGTCTTTTGTCATTTACAATATTTCCTTTTCACTCAACATCATTTTCAATTTTTCTAAGCCTTTGTTCCGTGTATAGCCAACAGCAGAACGTGATACATGGTACAGCTTGGCAATTTCTTTATCGCTCATATCATGGAAATAGTAGAGCAGAATAAACTCTCTTTGTTTTCCTGATAATTTGTTCAACGCTGTACTGATTTTTTCATCAGATATTTGAACAGTGAAATGTAACACCGGGAATATCGTTGCATCGCAAGAATACTTATCAACATTACCTTGCTCATTCAGCTTTGCGTCGCCCATTTCACAAAATAGCACTTCCTGCTTGAAACGTCTGGCAAACAACTTTCTCTTTTGCTTCAACGTGCCTTTTATGGTTATCATCATTAAAGCGTTGAATTGTAGTCTGATGACTTCTTTAAAAGAAGATGACTTCATTCTTTCTAGTGTCCTTTATTTCTTTAAATGAAAATATTCTGAAAAACAAGAGGATGTATTGATAAGGTGATTAAAACTTCCTCTTTCTTTAATGTGACCATTTTCCATATAAAAGATTTCATCATACTTATCCAATAAATTTTGTTCTAAATGATGAGTAATTGTTATGAGTGTTAAATTTTCCATTTTTAATAATCTGTTTTCAATATCGTATGCTGTCTGCATATCAATAGCAGATGTACCCTCGTCTAATATGAGAATAGGTTTGTTTCTGATCAAAGCACGTGCAACGGCAATTCTTTGTTTTTGTCCGCCAGATAGATTAGAGCCATTTTCTCCGACCCGATATTGCAAGCCGGTTGGAAGTTCAGATATAAATTCGGTCAATCCGCTGTCCTTTATAACTTTTTCAACTTGTTCTTCTGGATAATGTTCGTGTAAACAGATGTTGTCATATATGGTTTCGTCAAACATATAGATATTCTGATGAATGATCGAGGATAACTGAACCACACTATCTTTATCCAGCATATGAAATTCCGTATCATCATATAAAATTTTGCCTTTGTATGTGGAGTAATAACCAGATAAAAGTTTAATCAATGTGCTTTTTCCGCAACCGCTTTTCCCAACAATAACGTATTTCTTACCTTTTTCAATAAGGCAGTCTATTCCGCTTAATATATCTGTTGTTCCGTCATAGGAAAAGGACAAATCTTTTGCACTTATATGAGATTGATATGTGGCTATACTTTCTTTTTGGGACAGAAATATGGAATGTTTCGATATAATTTCCAGCTTTTCTACAATAGGATGGACGCTTTTCATCTTAGGAATATTTGTAAATATCATAATAAGAGGATTTGCCAGATTACTGCTCACTTGTACCATTCCTAATAAAGTTCCCACAGTTATGCGTCCTGCGATAATAAAGTAAGCAGATAAGAATAAAACCACAATTTGAACCATAAGGGCTAGGAAAGCAGAAAGCCCCTCATTTAGTGCAAGTAATCTGTCAACGCTATATTTAGATTTGATTGTTTCGGTATTTGCCCTATCAAATCGTTGTATTACGGTTTTTGACATAGAATATGATTTGATGATTTCAAATCCAGACAGAATATCTTTTAAGCTGACTGTGAAATCTGCCAACTTTGAAGAAAACTTATTCTGTCTTTTTTCCAGTGTTCCACCCAGCAGACTTGGCACAAGGAACATAACTGCAATCGCTACTATTACGCAAAGTGTAACAATGATGTCAAAATAAATCATCAATACGAAAGATGATATAAAGATAACGGTGTATTGGACTACTTCAAATAATGGGAGTAAAAAATTGTCCTCCAACATTTTCACATCATTTGTAACGACAGATATATAATCAGCGGTATTCTTCTTTTCAAAATCTTCTATACTGTGATTGATTGTTCCTCGAAAAACATCCGAGCGGATTTGAAGCATAATCTTACAAATCACTTTTTTGCTTAGTAACGATTGGAGATAAAGAAAAAATCCCAACACTACAAAGTAGACAATAGAAAATATAACCATTCTTATAAATTGCTGGATATTTTTATCCATAGCAATATCCAATAGTTGCTGAAGCAGGACAGCCATAAAAACATACCCCAGAGAAGAGATTACGCTGGTTAAAATCGTTAAGATAAATAAGAACTTGTTTTTCTTAATATAGATACTCATAATTTCCTCCTTGTTATACATGTTGCATGTATGTATATTACTAAAAATAAAATTGCCTTTCGACAATCTTATTTTCATATGCAACGCTAAGCGTTTTCTTTGCATAACTTGACAATTTCATCATCAATTACTGGAAGCCCTAGATTATCCATAATCGATTTAATCATTAAAAATTTCTGCCATGCTTCATCATCAGTCATGGGATATATCGTAGGTATGGACCAGAAATTCGTTAAAAGGACAAATAAATCTGCTAATAATTTTGGCTGTTCTGATTTAATAGAACCGTCCTGTATTCCTTCCTCGATCAGTTCTTGATACATAGGTGCTAGTTCTTGATTACTTTCAATCAGCTTTTTTAGAAAAGCTGGACTTCCCATAAGTTGCATGGATGCCATACTTAACTGATGATGCTCTGTTTCATCAAAAGATGTTTTTAATACGAACTTCAACTTTTCTAATCCGTTCAGTTCTTTGTGGCTTTTTGCTTTCTCAAAGGGATTACTCTCATAAAAAAGTCTTTCACATAAAGCGTCAAATACTTCTTCCTTTGATTTGAAATGGTGATAAAAAGCTCCTCTCGTCAGTCCGCCCATTTCGCTTATAATATCTAATACAGTTGTTTCTTCATACCCTTTTTCTAAAAATAATTTTAAAGAAGCGTCCAATATTTTTTGAACTGTTTCTTCTGGATACTTATTACGCGGCAAAAGCTCACCCCCCCATACATACACTTTGCACGTATATAGTATCATGCAATCTGCATGTATGTCAATGAGGTTGTTTTTTGAAAATAGATTATTTTCATTGAAAAAGTTATTGACAAACTGGAAGACATACAAAACCGAACCATGGCGTTTTATAGATTTGGCTATGGCAGAGCAGCGCCGGATATGCTATACTTCAAACGTTATATCAAGACTACTTAAAGTGGAAAGAATTGAATCGTAATACAAAGTTAACATTATCAAGAAAGAGGACTTAAGGAGAAACGCGAACATGATAAAAATACTATTCATCTGCCACGGAAACATCTGCCGATCTCCCATGGCCGAATTTATATTCCGGGACATGGTACAAAAGCAGGGGCTGGGAGATCATTTCCACATTGCCTCGGCGGCTACCAGCCGGGAAGAGCTGGGAAATCCGGTTCACCGGGGAACACGGGAGAAATTAAGGCAGCATGGCATTGAAACAACAGGGAAATACTCTGTGCAGATGACAAAGAAAGATTATCAAAATTATGACTATCTTATCGGGATGGATGACTGGAATATCCGTAATATTATGAGGATCATCGGAAAGGATCCGGACCATAAGGTGCATAAACTTCTGGAATTTGCTCAAAGTTCCGATGATATTGCGGATCCTTGGTATACCGGGAATTTTGACCGGACATATGAGGATGTAGTGAAGGGATGCAGGGGATTGCTGAAAAAACTTGTGGAAGAGAAGCGGGAAGCTATGGTATAATTCAAACTAATAAATCATCTAAATAAGTGACAGAATAATTTTTGTACAGCAAAAGACGCATGCCGCGGATTAAAAATAAAAGGTCCCCGGGGTGTGCTTTTCTGTTGCAGAGAAAAAGAAAAACAAATAAAAAGAAAAAAGCAAAGGAGAAAAGGTGTGTTAACGATCAAGCAGTATGTAAAGGCGTCCAGCCTGGAGGAAGCGTATGAGCTGAACCAGAAGAAAAGCAATGTGGTTCTCGGCGGTATGCTGTGGCTGAAGATGCAGAGGAAAAATGTGGGAACCGCCATTGATCTGTCTGGTCTGGGATTAGATACGATAGAAGAGGATGAAAAGGAGTACCGTATTGGAGCGATGGCAACGCTCCGTCAGCTGGAACAGCATGCGGGCTTAAATGCCTGGACGGGGCATGCGCTGCAGGAGAGCGTGAAGCACATCGTGGGTGTGCAGTTCCGAAATATGGCGACTGTAGGCGGCAGTATTTTCGGACGGTACGGATTTTCCGATGTGCTGACGGTGATGATGGCCCTTGATGCACAGGTAGAGCTGTATAAGCGGGGACGGATTTCTGTGGAAGAATTTGCCGCTCTTCCTTACGACAGGGATATTCTGACCGGGATCGTGATCCCGAAAAAGCCGGTCAAAGCAGTGTACCTTTCACAGAGAAATACAAAAACAGATTTTCCGGTGCTGACCTGTTGTGTATCCCAGATAGAAGATGAGATTCGCTGTGTGATCGGCGCGCGGCCTATGAAGGCAGTCTGCTTAAGAGATGAAAAGGGAATCCTCTCCCAGGGGATCAATAAAGAGAGCGCCGAAAAGTTCGGAAGCTATGTTTCCGAGACTGTGGAGACAGGAACAAATCTTAGGGGAAGTGCGCAGTACAGAAAGCTGATTGCAGGTGTGCTGGCAAAACGTGCGCTTCTTGCTCTGTAAGAAAGTTTATTTTCTATATGGCAGGACTGACTCGCCAGGCAAGGTAAACCAGTAATTTGATGTGAGGATGAAAGAATGCAGATTCAATTATGGATAAATGAAAAAAAGGTGAATGCGGAAATTTCCGCTGATATGCTGCTGATTGATTTTTTGAGGGAGCAGGGGTGCTACAGTGTGAAACGGGGCTGTGAGACATCCAACTGCGGTCTGTGCACGGTTTTTCTGGATGATAAGCCGATTTTATCATGCAGCCTTTTAGCTGCCAGAGCAGACGGACATAAGGTGACTACTTTGGAAGGACTTCAGGAGGAGGCCAAAGGATTTGGCGCTTATATTGCGGATCAGGGGGCGGAACAGTGCGGCTTCTGCAATCCGGGATTTATGATGAATGGAATTGCCATGTTTCGGGAGAATCCGGATCCGACAGACGAGGAGATCAAAGAGTATCTGGCAGGGAATCTTTGCAGATGTTCCGGATATGAGGGACAGCTTCGGGGAATCCGCGCCTATATTGAATATAAGAAGCAAAATGCAAGTCAGGAGAAGGGAGGGGAAGCATAATGCCGGATAAAGTGCCAGGAATGAATTGCCGCTATGTAAATAAGCCGGTGCGAAAGAAAGACGCTATGGCTCTTGTGACAGGTCAGCCGGTTTATACCGACGACATTACTCCCAGAGACTGCCTTGTAGTAAAGATACTGCACAGTCCCTATGCTCATGCCCTTATTGAGGAAATTAATACGGATATTGCCATGAAGGTTCCGGGAATTGAGGTAATCTATACTTACAAAGATGTGCCCAATAAGAGATTTACAATGGCCGGACAGACCTATCCGGAGCCAAGCCCCTATGACAGGCTGATCCTGGATCAGAGAATGCGCTTTGTGGGAGATGCGGCTGCAATTGTAGCTGGTCAAGATGAGAAAGCAGTGGACAAGGCCCTGCGTCTGATCAAAGTAAAATATAAAGTACTGGAGCCGGTATTGGATTTCCGTACGGCAAAAGACAATAGAGTGCTTGTTCATCCGGAGGATAACTGGAAAGCTCTGTGTCCGGTGGGGGCAGATAACACCCGCAACCTTTGTGCCTCAGCAAAGGATGGACACGGGGATGTGGATAAGGTAATGGATGAGTGCGATGTGGTTCTGGAACATAAATATCACACGAAAGCCGACAGTCAGGCTATGATGGAAACGTTCCGCACTTATACCTGCATGGATCCCTATGGACGGCTTCATGTAACCAGCTCTACGCAGATTATTTTCCATGTGCGCCGTATTCTGGCAAACGCTCTTGATATTCCAAAATCCAAAATCCGTGTGTCTAAACCGCGGATCGGAGGAGGTTTCGGGGCGAAGCAGTCCTGTGTAACAGAAGTATTTCCTGCTTTTGTCACATGGAAGACAGGAAAGCCTGCCAAATTGATCTACACAAGGCAGGAGAGTCAGATCGCCGGTTCACCGCGCCATGAGATGGAAGTTAAGGTGCGGATCGGAGCGATGAATGACGGAACGATCCGGGCTTTGGACGTCTATACCCTTTCCAACACAGGGGCATATGGCGAACACGGGCCGACGACAGTAGGACTTAGCGGACATAAATCCATTCCGCTTTACAATAGTAATATGGAAGCTTACCGTTTCTGCTATGATGTTGTCTACACCAACGTGCAGGCAGCAGGAGCATACCGGGGCTATGGGGCGACACAGGGAATTTTTGCAGTGGAAAGTATCGTCAATGAGCTGGCGGATAAGCTTCATATGGATCCGGTGGCGATCCGTGAGAAGAACATGGTAAGAGAAGGCCAGACAGCCATGGCCTATTACAATGAAAAAATGACAGCCTGCGCACTGGACCGCTGCATGGCAAGAGCAAAAGAAATTACCCACTGGGATGAGAAGCCTCTTTCCTGGGATGCCGGCAATGGAAAAATCCGTGCGAAAGGCGTTGCCATGTCAATGCAGGGCTCTGGAATTTCCGGTGTGGATGTAGGTTCTGCTACGATCAAGCTCAACGATGAAGGCTTTTACATCCTTTCCATTGGAGCGGCGGATATGGGAACGGGATGTGACACTACATTGGCACAGGTGGCAGCAGAATGTCTGGAATGCAGCCTGGACAATATTATTGTTTATGGCGCTGACACAGATTCTTCTCCCTATGATTCCGGTTCCTATGCATCCAGCACGATGTATGTAACGGGAAAGGCAGTAGAGAAAGCCTGCAAGGAATTGAAAGAGAAGATCTGCCATATTGCAGCGGATTTAATGGAGTGCGCTGTAGAAGATGTCGTATTTGAAGCAGACCATGTAAGAATGGCAGACGGTTCTGCAAGCGTTTCCCTCGGACAGGTTGCTACGAAATCCATGAGCGGTAACCGGGAAGCGGTTCAGGTGACGGTTACTCATGCTTCGCCTGTCTCTCCTCCGCCTGTCATGGTAGGTATGGCAGAGCTGGAGATTGACAAGGAGACAGGAGCAGTGGAGATCCTTGACTATACAGCTGTTGTGGACTGTGGAACCCCTGTCAATCCGAATCTTACCAGAGTGCAGACAGAAGGCGGTCTGGCCCAGGGGATCGGAATGGCGCTCTATGAAGATATTACTTATAATAAAAACGGAAAAATATTAGAAGATTCTCTTATGCAGTATAAGATTCCAAGCCGTTTGGATGTAGGACGGCTCCATGTTGAATTTGAGAGCAGTTATGAAGAGACAGGACCGTTTGGAGCAAAATCAATTGGAGAGGTTGTTATTAACACCCCCGCTCCTGCAATCGCACATGCAGTCTTTAATGCAACTGGCATCTGGCATCGTGAACTTCCGATCACACCGGAGAAAATACTGATGGGGATTCTTGAAAAAGAACAATAGAGCTCAATAACAAGAAAATAGCTTCAGGCGGCGAAACCTGAAGCTGTTTTCCGTTTTAAAGGATTCTATTGTATGAAAAAAGGTTTTGATTCTTGCACAGCAGTTTTATCGGACATGACCGCTGTGAGAATACTGCGTACCTGGGACGCTGTGAAGAATATGTAGAAAGAAGCGATTGTTAAAAATATATCTATCTTCTTTCTGCATGTATCATATCATGTCAGCAGAAAATAGTAAATATCAATAGGTCACAAAGTTTTCACAGAAAAACCGGAAAAAATTGTGAATAATATAACAAGGCTGTTTTGTAACAAAAAATGGCAAGGTTGACTTGTGGACAGGCAGCAGGTAAAATAGTACAGGAAATAAAGAAAAGCGGCGCCGATGCCGCAGACAATAGGAAAAGGAATAAGATCAATGGGCTTAAGAAAAATAGCGGCCATATGGGCTGCAAAGACAGCAGAAAAGTTAAGTGTCCATATTTTTCACCGACAGGGAGTGACCTGGGCCGGGAAAATTGCACTGAAGATATATCCGCAGATTCTGGAGGATCTGGCATCCCAGGTGAGGAAAGATATTTTTGTCGTGTGCGGAACAAATGGAAAAACGACGACCAACAATATGCTCTGCGCAGCGCTGGAAGCAGAAGGAAATAAGGTTGTGTGCAATCATACCGGCTCCAATATGCTCAATGGAGTGGCAGCTGCATTTGTGCTGGCATCCGGTCTTACAGGCAGGCTGGATGCAGATTATGCTTGTATAGAGGTCGATGAAGCATCCACCCGAAGAGTATTTCCGTACTTCAAACCGGACTACATGGTGCTTACCAATCTGTTCCGGGATCAGCTGGACCGGTACGGCGAGATTGATATTACCATGAATCTTTTAAAAGAAGTGATGCAAAGCGCGCCGAAGATGAAGCTGATCGTAAACGGGGATGACGCCCTTTCGGCTTTCCTTGCCATGGATGCGGGAAATGAGTACATTACTTACGGAATCAATGAAAAAGTACTGGACGACAGCGATTCCAATGAAATCCGGGAAGGACGGTTCTGCAAGAAATGCGGAGCTGCCTTGGAGTACGAGTTTTATCATTACAGCCAGCTTGGAATTTATAAGTGCAGCCAGTGTGATTTCAAAAGACCGGATATTGACTATACAGCTTCTGGTATTGAGATCAGAAACGCCCTTTCTTTCCAGGTGGAAGGAAGGAATCTGACTGCCAATTACCGGGGATTTTACAACATATACAATATTCTTGCGGCCTATGCAGCCGGGCGGACAGCCGGACTTGACCTTGCTCACTTCCAGTCGATGCTGGAGCATTTTAATCCGGAGAACGGCCGTATGGAGCAGTTCCAGATCAAAGATACCAAGGTTGTGCTTAACCTTGCCAAGAATCCGGCTGGTTTTAATCAGAATATTTCTGCGGTGATGCAGGACGAGTCTTTGAAAGATCTGATCATTGTCATCAATGACAATGCCCAGGACGGTATTGATGTGTCCTGGCTGTGGGATGTGGATTTTGACCGGTTTAAAAAGACGGCAGTAGGTTCCATCACCGTGAGCGGCATCCGCTGCCAGGATATGCGCCTTCGCCTGAAGTATGTGGATATTCCGTCCATGCTGGAAGAGGATGTGGAAAAGGCTATTCTGGAACGGGTGGAAAACGGGTGCGGCAACCTTTATGTACTGGTAAATTATACAGCGCTTTTCAGTACAAGAAATGTGCTTAAGAAATTGGAGGGACAGAAGTAATGGAAGGGAATGAACAAAGAAAAATCACCATCGGACATCTGTATCCGGATCTTCTGAACCTCTACGGGGACAGAGGAAATATCGCCTGCCTGATGCAGCGCTGTAAATGGCGCGGTATCGAGGCGGAAACAATAGAGTTTGAGTTAAACGATGAAATTGATTTTACAAAACTGGATATTGTGCTTTTGGGAGGGGGGTCTGACAGAGAGCAGATGATCGTATGCCAGAAGCTGAAATCTATTCAGAAAGATTTTAAAGACTATGTAGAAGACGGCGGCGTGGTAATTGCTGTGTGCGGAGGCTACCAGCTTCTTGGGAAATATTACCGCACGGAAGATGGTATAATAGAAGGCCTCGATCTGGTAGACTTATATACAGAGCAGGAAGAGGGCAGACTGATCGACAACATTGTGCTGAAAAGCGACCTTTTTGACTTGCCAGTGGTGGGATTTGAGAACCATGGGGGAAGAACGTATATTAATGGAAACAAGCCTTTTGGGAAAGTGCTGTATGGGTCGGGAAACGACGGAAAAAGCGGATATGAAGGAGTTGTATATAAAAATGTGATCGGCACCTATCTGCACGGACCGTTGCTTCCGAAAAACCCGCAGGTAAGTGATTACCTGATCGCACGGGCCCTGGAACGCAAGTATGGAGATGACAGTTTGATTCCACTGGATGACAGTCAGGAAATTTCGGCCAATCAATATATTTACGACAGATTTGTAAAGAAAGCAGACGCGGACAGCTAATCCTGGTTCTTTTCCCAGAGTTCGAGAAGCTGAAGATAACGCAGAGTTTCCTCCTTAGAATGAAGGGAAAGCTGACGATACAGCTTCATGACTTTGTCATCCAGGAGACGCTCATGCTGTGTCTGCAGTACAGAAGAAGATAAAAGGGGATTATCGGTATCTTCCAGGAGATAGTCCACAGTTACACCGAAAATGGAAGCCATGTCTGCCAGCTTTTCGTGAGAAGGCTGGCGGTTTTTCGTTTCGTATCCTGTGATCGTGGTTCGGGCAAGGTTCATGCGTGATGCCAGTTCCTTCTGAGTCATATGGTGTTCGGCGCGTAGTGTTTTTAGTCTGGTTGCAAATGACATACCGTATCCTCCTTTGTAGTGATACTATATTTTACCAGTTTCGATTTTCCAGTTGGAGAAAGGTGGCAATATTCAACAAAATGTTGCGTAAATGACGCGAAAAGAGAAAATAGAAAAATGAGGTGTCTAAACCAGTGAAAGGATATCCCGTTGACAGGGGAGAGAAAACAAAATATAATTTTAAGAAAGGGGTTTCATTGAAAAATGAAATCTGAGAGGACTGAGGAAATATGTTAATAGCAAACAATAATGAAGCGGAAAGAAGCAGATTATGGAGAATTGTGATGACAGTCAGCTCTATTGTGATTATTCTGATCGCAATTTTCTTTCTGGTACGTATGTTTACTTCCAATCCTCTGGAGGGGACATGGAAAAGTGAAGATAATGATCTGGTTCTTGAGATAAATGGAAAAGATTCCCTGACGGCAAATATTCCGGAGGTTGGAGAGGCCGGCAATGTACAGGTAGAATTGGGATGTTCCATTGACAAAGAAGAAAAGACAATTGCTATCAGGGCAGATGCAGAGGAACTTACCCGGGCGGCAGAGGCATCCGGAGGAACATATACGGAAGAAAACCTTCAGAATGCTTTGACAAATCTGACGACTACCTTTTCTTACAGTGTAGATCAGCAGCAGCTTACACTGACAGAGAGAGAGTATGGAGAACAGATGATATTCGAGAAACAGTAGAGCAGGTGTATAAAGAAAAGCCCTTTATGTCATACCGGAGCATATGTCTTACGGGAAGGCAGGAGGGCTTTTAGTGGCAAAGGGCCAGATGAAAGGAAAGAAGGAAAATGTTATGACAAGGAACGAGACAAAACAGATCAGAATCGGAGACGTCTGGATCGGCGGCGGAAACAAAGTTGCCATTCAGTCCATGACAAATACAAAGACAGAAGATGTGAAAAGTACGGTGGATCAGATACATCGTCTGGAAAAGGCCGGATGTGAGATCATCCGCTGTGCAGTTCCGACGATGGAGGCTGCACAGGCACTTAAAGAGATCAAGAGACAGATTCATATTCCTCTGGTGGCGGATATTCATTTTGATTATCGCCTGGCCATTGCAGCCATTGAAAACGGGGCGGATAAGATTCGGATCAATCCGGGAAATATTGGTTCTAAAGACAGGGTGCAGGCAGTGATTGACAAGGCGAAGGAATTTCAGATTCCCATCCGTGTGGGAGTAAACAGCGGTTCTTTGGAGAAACCTCTTGTAGAAAAGTACGGAGGAGTTACGGCAGAGGGGATCGTGGAGAGCGCCATGGACAAGGTACATATGATCGAGGAGATGGGTTATGACAATCTGGTAGTCAGTATCAAATCTTCCGATGTTCTGATGTGCGTAAAAGCCCATGAGGAAATTGCGAAGGTATGTCCGTATCCTCTTCATGTGGGAATTACCGAGTCAGGGACGTTGCTCTCCGGAAATATTAAGTCTGCAGTTGGTCTTGGCATTATTCTCAACCAGGGGATCGGGGATACCATCCGCGTATCTCTTACCGGAGACCCGGCAGAAGAGATCAAAAGCGCGAAGCTGATCCTTCGCACGCTGGGCCTGCGAAAGGGAGGAATAGAAGTTGTATCCTGCCCCACATGCGGAAGAACCAAGATCGATCTGATCGGACTTGCCAATCAGGTGGAAAATATGGTGGCAGATATTCCTCTGGATCTGAAGGTGGCTGTTATGGGCTGTGTGGTAAACGGGCCCGGAGAGGCCAGGGAAGCAGACATCGGTATTGCAGGAGGAATCGGTGAGGGCCTTCTGATCAAAAAAGGTCAGATTGTGAAAAAAGTAAAAGAAGAGGAACTTTTAGACACACTTAGATGGGAGCTTATGCACTGGAATGACTAAAACGTTTTTTGAAGTATTTCCTACTTTAAAAGTAAATGAAGAGATCAGAATGATGTTTGAAGGAGTGGAGGTGACAAAAGTCGCCTCCAATTCCACGCGGGATTTTATACGTGTCTACATTTTCAGCCGTCACCTTATACAGAAAAAACGGATCTATGAAGTGGAGACGATGATAAAAGAGCAGCTCTTTGCCCGAACAAAGATCCGCATTGAAGTAAGAGAACAGTATGAGTTGTCTGCGCAGTATACTCCGGAAAATCTGATGCGGGAATATTTTGACAGTCTGCTTCTGGAGGCGGAGAGAAAAAGCGTGGTGGAAAAAAATATGCTGCAAAGTTCCACCTACTCTTTTGAAAACGGAAATATCCTCTGCCTGAAAATGGAAGATACAGTCATTGCTGAAGGCAAAAAAGATTCAGTCGTCCAGCTTCTTCAGACGGTATTCAACGACCGTTTTCATGTACCGGTTGAAGTGCGCGTGATATATGAAAAGCCCAAGGAAAGCAAGCTGAAATACAATGAGCTGAAACTTCAAAAGGAAGTAGAGGCTATTGTAGAGAAAAATCAGTCCCTTCGAAAAGAGCGGCTTCTTAGGCAGCAAAAAGCCGGGGAAGAAAAGGAAGAAAAGAAGGAAGAACAGGCAAAATCCAAGGAGCCGCGGAGCAAGGCGGGACAGGAGAACCCACGCAAAAGCGGAGGTTTCCAAAAAGGCGGCGGCTTTCCCAAACGGGAGTTTTCTTCCTTCCGGAAATCAGACGACCCGAATATCATATACGGACGGGAGTTTGACGATGAGGCCATTGAGCTGGAGAACGTGGTCGGCGAGATGGGCGAGATTACCATTCGGGGAAAAGTCATCAGCTTTGACACACGGGAAATCCGCAATGAAAAGACTATCCTTATGTATGCAGTGACAGATTTTACAGATACTATTATGGTAAAAATGTTTGTGCGCAACGAACAGCTGCCGGATATGCTGGGAGAGATAAAACCGGGGGCTTTTCTGAAGATCAAGGGTGTCACTACTATTGATAAATTTGACGGGGAGCTTACCATCGGCTCTGTGACCGGCATACGCAAGATTCCGGATTTTACTGTATCCAGGAAAGATACAGCGCCGGAGAAGCGTGTGGAGCTCCACTGTCATACGAAGATGAGCGATATGGACGGAGTGTCCGAGGTGAAGGATATCGTGAAGCGCGCCCACGACTGGGGGCATAAGGCAATTGCTATCACCGACCATGGAGTTGTCCAGGGATTCCCTGACGCAAACCATTACATAGAGACTTTGGATAAGGATGACCCTTTTAAGGTTATTTACGGAGTAGAGGCCTATCTTGTGGACGATCTGACCGATGTGGCTGTCCATGAAAAAGGACAGAATGTGCAGGATACGTATGTAGTATTCGATATTGAAACAACAGGGTTCAGCCCTGTTTCAGACAAAATTATAGAGATCGGTGCAGTGAAAGTGGAAAAAGGGAAAATTACAGACAGATTCAGTACCTTTGTAAACCCCAGAGTGCCGATTCCCTTCAGGATCACTCAGCTTACCAGTATCACCGATGCCATGGTTATTGATGCACCGGGGATTGAAGAGGCTTTGCCGGCGTTCCTCGCCTTTGTGGGGGACGCAGCTTTGGTAGCTCATAACGCATCTTTTGATGTCAGTTTTATTGAGGAGAACTGCCGCTGTCAGGGAATCCAGCCGGATTTCACTTCTGTGGATACGGTGGCGATGGCCCGGATCCTTCTGCCGACTCTGGCCCGGTTCAAACTGAATATTGTGGCAAAGGCCCTGAATATTTCTCTGGAAAATCATCACCGGGCAGTGGACGATGCAGGAGCTACAGCGGAAATATTTGTAAAATTTGTGGAAATGCTGGAGGAAAGAGGGATCCATACTTTAAAAGCCCTGAACGAATTCGGCGCCAACAATGCAGATGCCGTGAAGAAGCTGCCTTCTTATCATGCCATCATTCTTGCAAGAAACGACATTGGACGGACAAACCTTTATACACTGATCTCCAAATCTCATCTGGAATACTTTGCCCGGCATCCCCGGATTCCCAAGAGTGAATTTTCCAAATACCGGGAAGGTCTGATCCTGGGAAGCGCCTGTGAAGCGGGAGAACTCTATCAGGCTATTTTAGATGATAAATCAGAGGAGCGGATCGCAGGGATTGTAAATTACTATGATTATCTGGAAATCCAGCCGCTTGGAAACAATGCCTTTATGATCGACAGCGAGAGGATCAGCAAAGTACAGTCCAAGGAGGATCTTAAGGAGATCAACCGTCAGATCATACGCCTGGGTGAGAAGTTCAATAAGCCGGTGGTTGCCACCTGCGACGTGCATTTTCTGGATCCGGAAAATGAGGTTTACCGGAGGATCATCATGGCCGGAAAAGGATTCTCCGACGCTGATGACCAGGCGCCGCTTTACCTCCGGACGACCGATGAAATGCTGGAAGAATTTGAATATCTTGGTTCTGCCAAGGCAAGGGAAGTTGTCATTGACAATCCCAATATGATCGCTGACTGGGTGGAGAAGATATCGCCTGTGCGACCGGATAAATGTCCGCCGGTCATTCCAAACTCCGATCAGATGCTAAGAGATATCTGTTACAACAAAGCCCACGAAATGTATGGTGAGGACTTGCCGGAAGTGGTAACGGAACGGCTGGAGAGAGAGCTTAATTCCATTATTTCCAATGGGTTTGCCGTGATGTATATTATTGCCCAGAAACTGGTATGGAAGTCGGTGGAAGACGGTTATCTGGTAGGTTCCCGTGGATCGGTCGGCTCTTCTTTTGTAGCCACCATGGCCGGAATCACAGAGGTAAACCCGTTAAGTCCCCACTACTACTGCAGCCATTGTCACTACAGCGACTTTGATTCAGAAGAAGTGCGGAAATATGCCGGCGGCTGCGGGATGGACATGCCGGATAAGAAATGTCCGGTGTGCGGCGAAATGCTTAAGAAGGACGGATTTGATATCCCGTTTGAGACATTTCTCGGATTTAAGGGAAATAAAGAGCCGGATATCGACCTTAACTTCTCCGGCGACTACCAGAGCAATGCTCATAAGTACACGGAGGTTATTTTCGGAGACGGGCAGACATACCGTGCAGGAACCATCGGAACGCTGGCGGATAAAACCGCCTTCGGTTTTGTAAAGAATTATTTTGAAGAGAGAGGGGCAAGAAAGCGGATCTGCGAGATTGACCGTATCGTTCAGGGATGTACCGGAATCCGGAGAAGTACCGGACAGCATCCGGGAGGAATTATAGTCCTTCCTTTGGGGGAGAATATCAACTCCTTTACTCCGGTCCAGCATCCGGCCAACGATATGGGGACAGATATCGTAACTACTCACTTTGATTACCACTCCATTGACCACAACCTTTTGAAACTGGATATTCTGGGACACGATGATCCGACTATGATCAAGACGCTGGAGGAATTTATCAGTTCCCCGGCTATGGAAAATGAATACAATGAGACGGACAACCGTTTTGACGCTACGAAGATCCCTCTGGACGATCCGGGAGTGATGAGCCTGTTCCAGGGGACAGAGGTTCTTGGCATTAAGCCGCCAGATATTGGGGGCTGCCCGGTGGGCTGTCTTGGAATACCGGAGTTCGGTACGGATTTCGTTATTCAGATGGTGGTGGACACCAAACCCCAGACATTGTCAGATCTGATCCGTATTTCCGGTCTGTCCCACGGGACGGACGTATGGCTGAATAACGCCCAGGATCTGATCTTAAGCGGCAAGGCCACCATTTCTACTGCGATCTGTACCCGTGACGATATCATGACTTACCTGATCAACAAAGGGATGGACAGTGAGGAATCCTTTACGATCATGGAGAGGGTGCGTAAAGGGGCGGTGGCCAAAGGAAAATGTAAGGAATGGCCGGAGTTTAAAAAGGATATGACGGAGCACGGCGTTCCCGACTGGTATATCTGGTCCTGTGAACAGATCAAGTATATGTTCCCTAAGGCTCATGCAGCGGCCTATGTCATGATGGCATATCGTATCGCTTACTGTAAGATCAACTATCCGCTGGCTTATTATGCGGCTTATTTCGGTATCCGTGCAGACGCCTTTTCCTATGAGTTAATGTGCCAGGGAAAGGAGCAGCTGAATTTCTATATCAACGACTACATGAGACGGAAGGATTCCCTGAGCAAAAAAGAGCAGGATACCCTGAAAGATATGCGTATTGTGCAGGAGATGTATGCAAGAGGATTTGAGTTCGTGCCAATTGATATTTACAAGGCTAAGGCGTCCCGTTTTCAGATCGTGGACGGCAAACTGATGCCGCCTCTCTCCAGCATTGAAGGAATGGGAGATAAGGCGGCAGAAGCGGTGGAAGCCGCTTCCGAGCAGGGACCGTATTTAAGCCGGGACGATTTCCGGCAGAGAACCAAGGTAAGTAAAACAGTGATCGATCTGATGAACGATCTGGGACTTTTCGGGGATATACCGGAGAGCAACCAGTTATCACTCTTTGACTTTTAGTGTTTCTTTTCCCCATGTCCGAAAAAGAGACAGGAGAGTAAGAGACACAGAATGAAAATAGAGGCAGCAGCCGGTATCCATGGCAGAAGGTCAATCTTTTGCGCAGTATCACCGGCCAGCTGCCCATATTTTTGCGTAATTACGTAAAACGGATAGCAGGTCGGGTACAGAAACCATACTTTTGTGTTGATGAAAAGGACGCTGGGAACCATGGTGGCAAGCCCCAGGACCATAGAAAAGACGGGAGTCTTAAGGATTACGGCCAGCATCCAGTATAGAGCTATCATAGGAAGAGCGGACAAAAATACGGAAACTGCAAGTGGAAGAGCTGTCCTTAAGGGACTGGTCAGGTCGGCGCCGGTGTATACGGAGGCGATCCGGGAACAGAGAAGGTAACACCCTGTCATAAGGGCACACTGCAGTGCGGTAAGAGACAACAGCACACTGAATTTGGATAAGGAAAGGGCGGACGGATGAAGGGGGAGAGCCAGCATTTTGAGGATTCCCCGATTTGTCCGTTCCATTTGCTGCAGCATGACTGTACATACAATAATGCTGGCTGGCAGAATGAACCATACGTATCCCATAAAACTCTGGATGAGAAAATTATTTGCCGGAGAAATTCCTTCCATGACAGGTTCTGCACTCATGTGGGCGTTTATCACATTGGGAAGCCACAAAATGATGAGAGGAACCGTCAGAAGCAGCAGGATTTTAGAACGTTTGATCTTATAAAATTCCATTGTGGTAAGGGAAAGAATATTCATATGGTGTACCTCCTTCTACGAGTAAAAATAACAGCGGTTATCCCCAGGATGAGGATTTCGGCAGCAGCGCCGCCGATGTAGGAAAGAGCCTCTCCTTCTGTCTGAACCAGTGTCTGAAAGGGTGTGATGAAGGGACAGAGTCTGAGAAGAAATGGCCCTTCTGTCAGGGAGGATGCCAGAGAAAGGAAAATGACGCCGGTTCCCAGGGACACCCACATATTCTGGCAGGCAGAAGCGATCAGCAGCATAAGCAGGATACTGGGGAGAGAAAGAAACGCGCTGTAGAGTGCACTTTTTAAAAGTAATATCCAAAAATCCTCTGTGATGGTGAACCAGTGTGCCGTGCAGAAAACAAGGGCGCTGCTCTCCAGGATCAGCAGAAAGAGAAGACCAAGAATCAGAATCACGGCTTTTTGCAGGTAAAGACTTTCCGGCGTTATAGGCAGGGAAAGCATTTTGCGCAGGGCGTGTTCGGAATATTCCGTGTGGTACAGGATACAGGAACCGCAGATCATTAAGATCAGATTGAGCATGATCATCATCTGGCTGTTGGCATCCAGAAGAACGACAAGGGGAGAATCAGGCAAAGAGGTAAAAAGCTCCGTGCGAAACCAGGTGTTCAGAACAGGGAGCAGCGCCGCTGCCATACCTCCGGTCAGGATGGCCAAAATCAATCCGGTGGATTTTAATTTTTTAAGTTCGATGGAAAGTTTCATTGCATATGCCTCCGTTTCCTGTTGTCCTCATCGACGAGAGCGAGAAAAGTTTCTTCCAGATTGTCAGAAGGGAATCCCTTCATCGCAGCTTCCTCTCTTAATTTTTCCATACTTCCTTCAAACAGCAGTCTGCCCCGGTTCAGGATCCCCACATCATCTGCCATCAGTTCGATTTCCGGAAGAAGGTGGGATGATACCAGTACGGTACAGCCCAGTTTCTCCGGAAGGGAACGGATCAGAGAGCGGATCTCGTGGATGCCTACCGGATCCAGACCGTTGGTAGGTTCATCCAGAATGAGAAGGGGCGGTCTTCCCAAGAGGGCGCCGGCAAGACCGAGGCGCTGCTTCATGCCCAGGGAATATTTTTTTGCCGGACGGTTGGAAAACTGGGTCAGGCCGGTAAGCTCCAGGGCGTCGTCTACGGAATTTTTTGGAAGCTTCAGGATCCGCCGGATAATTTCCAGATTTTCCCGGCCGCTTAAATTCCCGTAAAAGGCAGGTTCCTCGATCAGCGATCCCACATTTTTGAGAATTGTCATCCGGTCTTTTGGATACTGCAGCCCATTGATCAGAAATCCTCCGGCTGTAGGACGGGTAAGGCCGAGAAACATTTTCATAGTTGTGGACTTTCCAGCGCCGTTAGGGCCAAGAAAACCGTAGACAGTTCCTTTCTTTATATGGAGGTTCAGGCGGTGAACCGCTGTGAAACTTCCGTATGTCTTTGTGAGATTGTGTGTTTCAATGATATTCATATATGATGCCTCCTTTTCTTTTGATAATCTGAGTATAGGGCTCCATCCTTACAGCATCATTTCCCCTGCCTTACATTTACCTTACATTTGCCGCATCTCTTCGCAATCGTGCCGGATATGGTATATAATTGGGAAAGAAAAACAGGAAAGGAAGACTTTAAAGTATGGGTCAGGAATATTTGAAGAGGAAACGGATCCTCCTTGTGGATGACGAGAAGGAACTTTTAGATATGGTATATTCTATTTTAAAGGAGGAGGGCTATAGCAGTATCCGCACTGCTTCCACCCAGAAGGAGGCGGTGGAGACAGCCCGTTCCTTCCATCCGGAGCTGGCTGTCCTGGATGTGATGCTGCCGGATGGAAATGGCTTTTCTCTCTTTGAAAAGTTAAGAGAGATGGAAGACTATCCGGTTCTCTTTCTCACCGCATGCGGGGAGGATGAAGATAAGTTCAAGGGACTGGGACTTGGGGCGGATGACTATCTGGTAAAGCCTTTTCTACCTAGGGAACTGACTTTGAGGATAGGAGCTATCCTTCGACGGAGCTATAGAAATGAGAATCCCCTTGTCGAGCTGAAAGGATGTCAGATTGATTTTGACCGGGCAGAAGTTTTAAAGGATGGGGAGAAGGTTGCGCTTACCGCAAAGGAGTTTGAAATCCTCGGGGCCCTGTATCGGAATGCGGGCAGGATCGTGACCATTGACGCTTTGTGTGAGGCGGCCTGGGGTGAGAATCCTTATGGTTATGAAAATTCTCTGATGGCCCATATCCGGCGTATCCGTGAAAAGATAGAAGCAGATCCCTCTCATCCGGCATCATTGATCACAGTGAAGGGGCTGGGATATAAACTGATGACGGAGGATGGGCAGAGGGGAGCGGTAAGATGAAAAACGTATTAAAACTAGCGCGAAGACTTATTTTGACTTTGCTTTGTGTATTTGGGCTTCTGCCGATCTTAAATCTTGTTGTTCTGTTTAGTGTAACATACGGCTTTCAGTCTAATGGCCGTCCTTACAGTACGGCAGAAGAGGTGGCGGCAGGGCTTACGAAGACTGCAGACGGATATCGCTTGCCGGAGGAGATAGAGAACAGGCTGAAAGAGGAACATGTGTGGGCTTTTTTCGCTGAAGATGCAACGGGGAAAGTGCTGTGGCATACCGACAATCTTCCGGAAGAGATGCCGCTGACCTGTACTCCTTCCATGGCAGCGGAACTGACAAGGGGCTACTTCCAGGACAGCCCCACTTTCCCGGCAGCAGCAGATGGAGGGCTTGTGATTATCGGATATCAAAAGCAGACATTTTGGAAACATCTTTATCCCGCCTGGGATTATAATATGGTCAAATATGCCGTTCCATTTGCTGTTATCATGATCGCTGTGAATATCGGAATTGTAATATTTATTTATCTTTTTACAGATATGAAGCTTTTGAAATCTGTGGGGCCTATTGTGGAAGGGGTAGAGAATCTGGCAAAGGGCAGGTCAGCCTATATTCCCAAGAAAGGGCTGCTTTCTGATATTGCAGGCAGTTTGAATCAGGCTTCTGAGATTCTTCAGTCCAGGAACAGGGAACTGCGGAAAAAAGAAACGGCAAGGGCAAACTGGATTGCCGGGGTATCCCATGATATCAGAACGCCGCTTTTCATGATCATGGGATATGCGGGACATCTTCTGGGAGATGCCAATCTTACGGACCGACAGAAAAAAGAGCTGGATGTGATCTGCCGCCAGAGCCAGAGGATGAAAAATCTTGTCAATGACCTGAATCTTGCCTCTAAGCTGGAATACAATATGCAGCCTACTGATTTGGAGGAAATAAATATTGTTGCGGTTGTGAGACAGACGGTAGTGGATTTTATCAATACAAATCCGGAGGAGAAATATCCGATACAATGGCTGACAGAGGATTCCCTTGGCATCTGTCTGGTAGAGGCGGACAAGGGGCTGATCGGGCGGGCAGCCGGGAATCTGCTTCAGAATAGCATCAATCATAACCCGGAGGGATGTTCCATTTATGTAACAGTAGAGAAAGACAAGGACCGGTGCCGGATCCGGGTGGAAGACGACGGTCAGGGAATTACAGAAGAACAGCTGGAGAAACTGAACCATGAGCCCCATTATATGATGTGCGATGAAAACGTGACGGGACAGCGTCATGGACTGGGCCTTCTGATCGTCCGGCAGATTGCACAGGTGCATGGAGGAACCATGCAGATCGGACACAGCAGATATGGAGGATTTGAAGTCATCATTGATCTGCCCTGCAGGACGGAAACTTCGGAACAAAGAGTTTCCTATTGAATAACCAAGAGCTGCCGCATTGAAGCGGCAGCTCTTGGTACAGCTGGAAATAGAGAAAATTTTTTTAACCTAATTGTCTGTATGTAATGAGCTTATCCAGGTTGTTTAAAAATAAAGAAGCCTGGCTGGTGATTTTCCGTTTTTCCAAAGCAGATTTACATTGTTCCAGATAGCTGTCATACATAGAATAAAGAAGCGCATAAGGAAGATCCCTGTTCTGGCTCCACTGGAACAGCAGCCAGTTCATAGCGTGAGAGAACCAGTATTGCCGGGGAATTTCACCCTGCTCCAGAACCTGTATGTGGGGATAAGCCTCACCGGCAATAGCCGTCAGCCGTTCCTCATCCGGCTCCTGTCTGCCAAAACGTTTCGGTTTCAAAAGAAGAGCGCTTTCGCTCACCAGGCCGTTCAGCTTGTTGCCGGCTTCCCAGTAAGGAGCAAAATTAGGGGACAGAGGTCTGCTTTGCTCCTCAGCTCTTTCGGCCGCTGTCTCTCTTCGGATTGGATTTCTGATGCGGCGGTCGTAAATCCGCCGGCTGTTAGGATCGCTTAAAATCCGATAAGCAGTCAGCACATTTTGTATATAAGAAGTCGTATCAAAGCTGCAATTTACATTAGCATCCGGATGCATTTTTTTCACTAAAAAATTCTTGGCGTCTGCGATTTCTTTTTCGTCTGCATCCATAGGAACACCAAGAAGATCATAATAAGTACAGTCTTTCATATACATCTCCCCTTGAAAAATCCATCTATATACTCCCACTTATTATAATACGTCACGGAAGAAGGGAAATCAACCGCAGATTTGGAAAATGGCTGGTATTTCCAAAGGGGTTGGGGTATTCTTATAGAAGAGTTGCAGTGAAAGGAAGAAGAATATGACAGAGAATCGATGTGAAAATTTTTCCCGGATTACAGATTGGTGTCATGCTCTGATCCGGTCTTTGGCACCGCGGGAGGGAAACTATATTGATGCGACTATGGGAAAAGGGAATGATACCCTCCTTCTTGCAAGGTTGGCGGGAGAACAGGGGCAGGTTCTTGCTTTTGATATTCAAAAGGAGGCGCTGGATATGACAAAGGCGCTTTTGAAAGAAAATGGTGTGGAGAACCGGGCAAAACTGATCCTGGATGGACATGAACAGATGGATCGGTATGCAAAGAAAGAGAGTATGGATGTCATCTGTTTTAATTTCGGATATCTGCCCGGAGGAGATCACAATATTGCTACCGCCGCCAAAACAAGCGTTGCAGCTGTTCAAAAAGGACTTGAGATATTGAAACATGGAGGTTTTATGAGCCTTTGCATTTACAGTGGCGGAGATACGGGATTTGAAGAAAAAGAAACCTTACTTGCTTTTTTAAAGGAGCTTTCTCCCGGAGAATATACGGTAATCCTTCAGGAATACTATAACAGGAAAAATCATCCTCCTCTGCCTGTGCTTATATTTAAAAAGTGATCTGCGTCCCTCTTGTAAGAGGAAGAAAGGGATAGTATAATAGCACTGACAATTTTTTTTGGAGGATAGGATATGCAGAGAAGAAATATTGGGCTATGTGTGGTGTTCGCCATCATCACATGCGGCATTTATATGTTTTACTGGATGTATCAGATCAATGAGACAGCCAGGAGAATCAATCCCCAGAGGTGGAATACAGACGGAGGAATGGTCATTCTCTTTACAATTATTACATGCGGCATTTACGGGTATTACTGGAATTACCAGATGGGAAAAGCGTTTCAGGTATTTCCGGATGTAACGGATAACAGTATTCTGTATCTGATCTTAAGCATTCTTAATCTGGATATTGTAAACTATTGTCTGATCCAGAATGATATTAACCGTTATACGCCGGAATAGGAGGGGAAAACATGAGAAGACCAAAACGTGAGATCAAAGATTTAAAAGATATTCAGGAGATTATAAAGGAATGTAAGGTGTGTCGGATCGGTATGCAAAGCCAGGGGAAGATTTATATTGTTCCCATGAATTTCGGCTGTGAATATGAGGACGGCCAACCGGTATTCTATTTTCACAGCGCAAAGGTGGGACGCAAGATTGAAACCTTTCGGGAGGAGCCGGAAGTTTGCGTGGAGCTTGATTGCCGCCATGGCTTGATGGAAGCGGAAAAGCCCTGTGATCACAGTTATTATTTTGCCAGCCTGATCGGAACCGGGAAAGCAAGAATGATGCAGACACCGGAGGAAAAACTGTACGGTCTGAAAGTAATTATGCGTCACCAGACGGGAAAGGACTTTGATAACTTTGATGAAAAGTGGATCAATGCGGTGGAAGTGATCAAGGTTAAGTTGGAAGAATATGCCTGCAAGCATCATGACGGGACGAACTGATTTTGTGAAACGGATATGAGAGGGAAAGCCGCTGGCTTTCTCTTTTGTGGTTGAAAGGAAATTTTAAAACAATCCTGTTCTGGAAAATTTTACAGCTGATATATATTAGCACTATTACAAAAAAATTTATTTTTCGCAAATTAATGCTTTAACTCGCGAAAGTAATGTGCTATAATATCCGCGTAGGCAATGAGCCGTGCAGAAATACAAGAAGACAAAACGCCTGCTTGCAGGCGGAGTTGGCGTCTTGTATTTCTATAGGGCGAAGCCCGTGAACGAGAACTCGGAGAGTTCGAGGGGCAAGGCGAATGGTAAAAAACCATGAAGGCGAAGCCCGTGAACGAGAACTCGGAGAGTTCGAGGGGCAGGGCAAAGTACTACAAAAGGATCAAGATTCTCAAAAAAGGAGGAACAGTCATGATTTGGGCAAAGGAAGAGACTCTGCCAAGAAGTGAAATAGAAGCAATCCAGTTAAAAAAATTGAAAGAGACAGTTCATTATATTTATGAGAAGGTTGCTCCTTATCGAAAAAAGATGGATGAAGCAGGGGTGAAGCCGGAGGATATCCGTACTTTGGAAGATCTGACGAAACTGCCCTTTACATATAAAGCGGATTTCAGAGACAATTATCCGATGGGACTTTTTGCAGTGGACAAAAAAGATCTTGTACGATTCCACGCAAGTTCCGGGACAACAGGAAAGCCGACCGTTGTAGGTTACACAAGGCATGATCTGGATGTATGGCTGAATAATGTTGCACGTATTGCCTGTATGGGAGGGGCGTCGCCGGACGATGTGGCACAGATTTCTTTCGGCTATGGAACATTTACCGGAGCGCTGGGTCTGCATGGCGGACTGGAGAAGATAGGCGCATCAGTGATTCCCATGTCATCAGGAAATACAAAAAAGCAGATCATGTTTATGCAGGATATGGAAGTAACACTGCTTGTGGCAACACCGTCCTATGCATTGCATTTAGGAGAGGAAATCCGGGCAAGAGGAATAGACCCCGCAAAGGATCTTAACGTACATATTGGTCTGTTTGGCGGAGAAGGAATGACGGAACCTATGCGGGATGAAATGCACAAGGTATGGGGAGAACAGTTCCTGTGCACGCAGAATTACGGTATGAGCGAGCTGTGCGGGCCGGGAGTGGCCGGAGAATGTGAGCAGCTTGCGGGAATGCATGTCAATGAGGATTGGTTTATTCCGGAAATTGTTGATCCAAAAACCGGAGAAGTTCTGCCCCCGGGAGAGAAGGGGGAACTGGTTGTTACCTGTCTTGGGAAGGAGGCTCTTCCGCTTGTGAGATACCGTACCGGGGATCTTACAAGGCTGATGTATGAACCGTGCAAATGCGGAAGAACAACGGTCCGCATGGAAAATCTTTCCGGACGTGCAGATGATATGCTTGTCATCAGAGGAGTCAATGTATTCCCGACGCAAATAGAGGAAGTACTTTTCCAGATTCCGGAGATCGGACCTCATTATGAAATCCTTGTGGAGAGAAAGAACCGACTGGATGTTATGACGATCACAGTAGAGCTTGTAGATGACAGACTGCTTGACAGCTACTCCATGTTAAGCGAGCTGGAGGCAAGAATAAAGAAAGGGCTGAAAGCCCAGCTGGGACTTGCCACTCAGATTAAGCTGGTAGCGCCTTATTCGCTTCAGAGATTTGAGGGAAAGGCAAAGAGAGTAACAGATTTGAGAAAGGATGGACTATAAAATGTCAGAGTCAAAGAAAGTAATCATGCTCGGCAACGAGGCGATTGCCAGGGGAGCATACGAAGCGGGAGTGAAGGTGTCAGCTGCTTATCCCGGAACACCGAGTACAGAAATCAGTGAATATCTGGTACAGTACAAAGACGATCTGTACTGCGAATGGTCACCTAACGAAAAGGTGGCAACCGAGGTGGCGATCGGAGCTTCTGTTGCCGGGACAAGAGCTATGTCCTGTATGAAGCATGTAGGATTTAATGTAGCAGCAGATCCGGCCTATACCGTTTCTTATATGGGAGTTAACGGAGGGCTGGTTATTATTGTGGCAGACGATCCGGGACTTTACAGTTCCCAGAATGAACAGGATACCCGTATGGTGGCAAGAGCAGCGCAGCTTCCTGTTCTGGAGCCGTCCGACAGTTCGGAAGCAAAAGAATTTATGAAGATGGCCTTTGATTTAAGTGAAAAATTTGACCGTCCTTTTGTTTTCCGTACGACAACAAGGCTGGCACATTCCCAGGGAATCGTAGAGCTTCATGAAAGAGAAGAAATCCCGGATAAACCCTATGAGAGGAATATTGCAAAAAATGTTATGATGCCCGGCAACGCAAAGGGACGTCATGTGGAAATTGAAAAGAGAAACAATGAACTTGCGGAAGAAGCAAATAGATTGCCAATTAACCGAGTGGAGATGGGAGATACCAAAATCGGCGTTATTACCAGCGGGATTCCTTACCAGTATGTAAAAGAAGCTTTGCCGGAAGCGTCCGTTCTGAAACTTGGTATGGTGAATCCGCTTCCAAGAAAGATGATCGAGGAATTTGCTTCCAAGGTTGAGAAACTCTATATTGTAGAAGAATTGGATCCGGTTATCGAGGAACAGGTGAAATCCTGGGGAATCCAGGCAGTGGGAAAAGAGATTTTCACTGTTCAGGGCGAATACAGTGCCAATATGATCCGGGAGGCAATTCTGCATGAAAATCTGGAGCTTTCTGCTCCTGCAGCAGTGCCGGGACGTCCGCCGATCCTCTGTCCGGGATGTCCTCACAGAAGTGTATACTATGTGCTGAATAAGTTGAAAATCCATGCGGCGGGAGATATCGGATGCTATACGCTGGGAGCAGTGGCGCCCCTTAGTGTTGTGGATACCACTGTCTGTATGGGAGCCAGCATTTCCACCCTTCATGGTATGGAGAAGGCAAAGGGGAAAGAATACATTAAGAACTGGGTGGCAGTGATCGGCGATTCCACGTTTTTACATACAGGAGTTAATTCCCTGATGAATATGATGTACAACAAGGCTACAGGAACCGTCATTATCCTGGATAATTCCACAACGGGAATGACGGGGCATCAGGATCATGCCGCAACAGGGAAAACGCTTCAGGGAGATCCTACTTATGCTATCGATATTCCGGGACTTTGCCGAGCCCTCGGCGTAAAACATGTCCAGGAGATCAATGCGTTTGATATTGAAACACTGGAAAAGGCAATTAAGGAAGAGGTAGCACGGGATGAAGTTTCCGTTATTATCACAAAGACACCGTGCGTTCTCCTTTCAAAGGAGAAGAAACCTCTGTATATTGCACATCCGGATAAATGTAAGAAGTGCGGGATGTGTATGAAACCGGGATGTCCGGCTATGACAAAGAATGAAGATGGAACCATCCATATTGACGATACGATGTGCACCGGATGCGGACTGTGCGATTCTCTGTGCAAGTTTGGTGCGATTGAATTAGTAAAGGAAGGTGACAGATAATGGCAGTAAAAAATATTATGATCGTAGGCGTCGGAGGCCAGGGAACTCTTCTTACCAGCAGAGTTCTGGGAGGACTTGCCATTGCAGGGGGATATGACGTAAAGCTGTCAGAGGTACATGGAATGGCCCAAAGAGGCGGAAGTGTTGTGACCTTTGTGCGCTATGGAGAAAAAGTGGCAGAGCCTATTGTAGAAGAAGGCCAGGCGGATGTCATTATCGCTTTTGAAAGATTAGAGGCAATGCGGTATGCTCATTTCCTGAAAAAGGACGGAGTACTTGTTATCAATGACTGGAGGATCGATCCCATGCCGGTGGTGATCGGAGCAGCCAAATATCCGGAAGGTATTCTGGAAGAGCTGAAAAAAGACCATAAGGTTTATGCGGTGAATGCTACAGAAGAATCTAAAAAACTGGGCAATCCGAAAGTGTTTAATATGATCGTACTGGGTGTGGCGGCACAGCATATGGATTTCTCAAAGGAAGACTGGTACAAGGTAATTGAAAGTACTGTACCACCAAAGACCATTGAGATCAACAAAGCCGCATTCGATGTGGGATATCACCTTGTTTCAAGATGATATAGAATTAAAGGAACCAAGAAGGAGGTGTCACATGCTAAAGCAACTATCAGTATTCGTGGAGAATAAGCCGGGCAGCCTTATGGAAGTTACATCCAGGCTTACAGAAGCTCATGTAAATATCCGGGCGGTCGCGTCTTTTGATACTCCGGAGTTTGGTATCCTTCGTCTCATAGTCGATAAGCCAGCAGAGGCGAAGGGTTATCTTACTGAACGGGGATTTGTTGTAAGAGTCAGCGACGTGATCGGCGTAGAGCTGGAAGATAAAAAAGGCAATCTCAATCAGATGTTGGCAATACTTGCAGAGAATCACATCAATGTAAGTTACATCTACTCATTTGTAATCCGCGAAGGACGCGCTCCGGTTCTGGTATTTAATACAGACGATTATCAAAAAGCAGCTTCCATTCTTAAGAGTGCAAATGTGAAGACAGTAGATGAATCCGATCTTTAGAACTGGTTTTATACCAGAAGAAATTAAGAATAGGAGTAAAATAAATATGGCAGGAGTATCATTAGAAAATTGGCAGGAAAGGATCAGAGATCCGAAAATTGAGTGTATGAGCAGGGATGAAATGTCAGCCCTGCAGAGTAAAAAACTGGTAGATCTGGTGCACAGAGTATACAATAATGTGGAATTTTACCGAAAGAAAATGGATGACCTCGGTATAGAGCCAGGGGATATCAAGGGAATTGAAGATATTGGAAAACTTCCCTTCACAACAAAGGAAGATCTGCGAGACAACTATCCATTTGGACTTCTTGCAGTTCCGCAAAAGCAGATTGCCCGTGTTCAGGGAACTTCCGGAACAACAGGTAAGCTGACCCTTGCTTCCTATACCCAGAAAGATGTCGAGGTGTGGGGAGAATGTGTAGCAAGAGCGCTGACTATGGCGGGTCTTACAGCAGAAGACCGTATCCATGTTTGCTACGGCTATGGACTTTTCACAGGAGGAATGGGACTGGACCTGGGTGCACAGGCTTTGGGAGCAATGGCAATTCCAATGTCGGCAGGAAACACACAGCGTCAGATGATGTGTATGGAAGATTTCGGCGCTACAGCATTTGCCTGCACGCCGTCCTATGCTGTTTATCTTGCAGAGTCTATTCAGGAGGCAGGCCTTGTAGATCATATGCAGTTGAAAGCTGGTATTCACGGCGCTGAGCCATGGACAGAAGAGATGAGAAAAAAGATAGAGGATATTCTCCATATCAACTGCTTTGATATTTATGGCCTGTGTGAGATTACCGGACCGGGTGTTGCGCTGGATTGCATCCACCATGAAGGTCTTCATGTATATGAGGATCATTTCTATCCGGAAATACTCAATCCGTCAACTCAAGAACCATGTGCAGATGGAGAGACAGGGGAACTTGTATTTACAACACTTTCCAAAGAAGGAATGCCTCTGCTTCGGTACCGCACGAAAGATCTTACAAGTATTGATCACAGTACCTGCAAATGCGGCAGAACACTGCCGAGGATCAGCAAGTTTACAGGACGTACTGATGATATGAAAGTTATCCGCGGTGTCAACGTATTCCCGACTCAGGTTGAAACGGCACTTCTGTCCATGGGCGGCGGAGTAGCTCCTCACTATCTGATGATCGTTGACCGGGAAAATAATATGGATGTTCTGACTGTCATGGTAGAGGTAGATGAACGGTACTTCTCCGATGAGATCCGGAAGCTGGATGAACTGAAAAATAAAGTCGGCGCAGTTTTGAAGCAGGCGCTGGGAGTGTCTGTACGGGTGAAACTGGTTGAACCTAAGACGATCCAGAGAAGCGAAGGCAAAGCCAAACGTGTGATTGACAACAGGCAGATGTAAGAAGGAGGGGAATATCATGGGTATTAGTAATACAGTACAACAGTTATCAGTATTTCTGGAAAACAGAGAAGGGCGTCTGGACGAAGTGCTTGACACACTGGCAAAAGGCGGTGTCAATATTGTGGCCTTAAGTCTTGCAGACACTTCTGAATATGGTATGCTCCGTATGATCGTATCAGAACCTCATAAAGGAAGAGCAGTTCTGAAAGAAGCAGGCATTACAGCAATGCTTACAGATGTGGTTGCTCTTAGAGTACCGCATGCAACAGGCTCTTTGAGCAGGGCAATGCATCAGCTGGTCGATGGCGAAGTCAATATTGAGTATATGTATGCCTTCGCAAATGGAAGTGATGCGGCTGCAGTTTTAAAAAGCGATGATCCGGGAAGAGTGATAGATATTTTGAAAGGCAGCGGATTTGATGTATATACTGCCGATGAGGCTTACCGGGCAAATGTTTAGTAAAAGAATCGAAAAATAATCAGTAAATGAGACTGTGTATATGCACAGTCTCATTTTATCTGTGAAGGATACTTTGAGGGGACCGGAGAGTGATAAAAGGAAGGCCTGATGTTAAGATTGTGCGAAGAATGAGGTGAGCGGTTTGACGGCAAGTGTAAAATCCGATATAATTACTAACATGGTTAGTAAAATGAAAGGTGATTTTGTATGTGTTTTGACAAATTGGCAGAGGAATTTATTGATACAGAAATGGTATTGTGTCATATTCCGGAAAATCAGCAGCTGATTAAAGCAATACATGGGGAAATGTTTGTACTGGGATATCTGTCTGAGCATGGAAAACGCGCCTATCCTAAGGAGTTAAGTAAAGCGCTGGATGTCAGTACAGCAAGAATTGCCAGGATGCTGAACCATATGGAGGAGAAAGGACTTATTGTACGCCAGGTGGACGGACAGGATATGAGACAGAAGATCGTCATTCTTACAGAGAAGGGAGATTCTTTGAGTGTGATACAACATAAGGAAGCAGTCGAGGCGGCCAGAAGGATTCTGGAAAGACTTGGCTTTGAGGATGCCTGCGAATTTCTCCGGATACAACGAAAAATGATTGACAGCATTGCGTGGGAAGTAACGCAGATGCAGCAATAAAGTAGAAAGGGGCAGTTTTTTGAGCAAAAGCAATCTATCACACACAGAAGCAAAGTTTCACAGGATAGAATTGAAACAAAATTTGAAAGAGAAATGTAAAGAAGCAGTAAGTGCAGTTGTGCCAATTATGGTTATCGTGCTGTTACTGTGCTTTTCAATCGCGCCTATGTCACCCAGTATTATGCTGGAGTACATAATAGGGGCAGTGATGCTGGTCATCGGAATGATGTTCTTTACACTGGGGGCAGAGATGGCGATGACCCCCATGGGGGAGCGGGTCGGCAGCAGTATGACCAGATCAAAAAAGCTTTGGATCATGGTGGTTCTGGGATTTGTTCTGGGCTTTATTATTACGATATCCGAACCGGATCTTCAGGTTTTGGCAGAGCAGGTACCATCGGTGCCGAACATGGTCATTGTCATAGCAGTAGCAGTTGGAGTGGGGATTTTTCTTGTGGTAGCTCTGCTGCGTATTTTGTTTTCTGTTCCGCTGCCGCCTCTTCTGGTGGTATTCTATGCGGTAGTTTTCGGGCTTGCACTTTTTACTCCAAAGGAATTTCTTGCAGTGGCTTTTGATTCCGGAGGTGTAACCACGGGACCAATGACAGTCCCGTTTATTATGGCCCTTGGTATCGGTATTTCTTCTATACGAAGCGATAAGCATGCGGCAGACGACAGCTTTGGGTTGGTGGCTCTTTGTTCTATCGGCCCTATTCTTGCGGTTCTTCTTTTAGGTATGATTTACCAGTCTGACGGAGGATATTACACAGCCAGCAGAATTACGGAGGTAGGGGATTCTGTGGAATTGGGTCAGTTATTTCTCCATGCTTTGCCGGAGTATTTTCAGGAAATTGCAGTTTCCTTACTTCCTATAGTAGTATTTTTTGGGCTTTTTCAAATTTTTTCTCTGCGACTCAAAAAAAGATCGCTCATTAAAATTCTTGTAGGTCTTTTTTATACTTATATTGGCCTTGTACTATTTCTTACAGGAGTAAATGTAGGATTTATGCCGGCCGGAAATTATTTGGGACAGCTTATAGCGCAGCTTCCATATCGCTGGATCATTATCCCCATTGGTATGTTGATCGGATATTTCATTGTTATTGCTGAGCCGGCCGTCTATGTACTGACGAAACAGGTAGAGGAGCTGACGGACGGGGCAATATCGGGAAATGCGATGAAGACAGGGCTTTCTATTAGTGTTGCGGTTTCTGTAGGGCTTGCCATGCTGAGAGTTCTCACGGGAATCTCTATCTTCTATCTCCTTGTACCCGGTTATGCGGCGGCGATTTTGTTATCTTTCTTTGTCCCGAAAATTTTTACAGCTATTGCTTTTGACTCGGGTGGTGTGGCATCAGGCCCTATGACAGCGACGTTTTTGCTGCCCTTTGCTATCGGGGCATGTACATCTGTAGGCGGGGATGTGGTAACAGATGCATTTGGTGTAGTTGCTATGGTGGCTATGACACCATTGATTACTATACAGGTAATGGGGTTGATCTATAAGCTGCAGGGAAAGAGTACGGAAGGATTGTCAGAGATGGAGCCTGCGCTTGGTCTGGATGCCCTTCCGGATGATGCAATCATCGAATTATAGATGAAAAATGGCAAAGGGAGATATGTGTATGAGTGAAGTATTTATGATGGTAACGATTACAGATCGAAAGCGGGCACCGGAATTTCTGGAATTTTATAAAGAAAATAAGGCAGAGGTCAGTATTGTTACCTTAGGAAAAGGTACGGCCAATGATGAGGTGCTGGATTATCTGGGACTGGAAGTGGCAGAAAAAACCGTGATTTTAAGTATAGTGACGGACAGTGTATGGAAAATGCTGAAAAGAGGTCTGCAAAGAGAACTTCAGATTGATGTGCCGGGAGTAGGGATTGCATTTATTGTTCCGGTAAGCAGTATTGGCGGAAAACGAGAACTGATGTTTTTAACAGAGAATCAGGATTTTGAGAAAGGTGAGGAGACAATATTGAAAGAGACCACACATGAATTGCTTGTTGTGATTGCAAATCAGGGATATAACGAGATGGTAATGGATGCGGCGAGAAAAGCGGGGGCGGCAGGAGGCACTGTGCTTCATGCCAAAGGCGTAGGTATGAAGCGGGCAGAAAAGTTTCTGGGAGTTTCTCTGGTATCGGAGAAGGAGCTTGTTCTGATTGTTACAAAGACAGAACAAAAAAATGAAATTATGAGGGCGATTATGAAAGAGGCAGGAATGGAGACAAAAGCTAAATCACTTGTTTTCTCGCTGCCTGTAACGAGCACAGCAGGGTTAAGACTGATAGAGGAAGAGGAAGAATAGAAATATAAAAATACCGGGACAGTATGCTGTCCCGGTGCCTTTTTAATCGCATTCGCATGTATTGCTTTTAAATATCTAAATCGGAATTGCTATTTATAATAAATAAAAGGTACATCTTACTCTCGATTAATTTTTAACCACTAAAGCTTTACTACATTGACAGCCTGTGGTCCTTTTGCGCCTTCGGTCACCTCAAATTCTACCGCCTGGCCTTCTTCCAATGATTTAAAACCATCCATGACAAGTCCGGAATAATGAACGAATACGTCATTTCCTGATTCATCGGAGATAAATCCATAGCCCTTCTGGTTGTTAAACCATTTCACAGTACCTTTGTTCATTGTACTACCTCCATAAAATAATAAAAAAATAAATTGGAATATGTGCAATCTACAGAATTGTCTGGAAATTGTACTCTCTAACACTAACATATATCAGAGGAAAAGTCAATGGAGACAGGCCGGAGTTTCCAAAGATTTTACCTTGTCTATACGAAAATTATCCTTTATAATAGACACGTATTTACAGGAGAACTGATTTTTATAATAAGGAGGCAGAAAATCACATGGGCGGTTTTTTTGGTGTTGCATCAAAGAAAGATTGTATATTGGAATTGTTTTACGGAGTGGATTACCATTCACATTTGGGAACAAGACGCGGAGGAATGGCGGCTCACGGAGCGGGGGGCTTTTGCAGAGCGATACATAATATTGAAAATTCTCCGTTTCGTACAAAGTTTGAGCGGGATGTAGAAGAGATGGAAGGAAATCTGGGAATAGGCTGTATTTCAGATTATGAGCCGCAGCCGCTTCTGATTCAGTCCCATCTTGGAAGTTTTGCCATCACTACGGTAGGAAAGATCAACAATCTGGACGAGCTTTTGAGAAAGGCTTATGAGGACGGACATTCTCATTTTCAGGAAATGAGCGGAGGGCAGATCAACGCTACAGAACTGGTGGCCTCTCTGATCTGCAGGAAGGCTTCCTTTGTGGAAGGAATACGGTACGCACAGGATATGATAGACGGGTCCCTTACGCTTATGCTGATGACAAAAGACGGCCTGTATGCGGCAAGAGACAAATATGGAAGAACGCCTGTTGTGGTAGGAAAGAAAGAAGATGGATACTGTGTGTCCTTTGAAAGCTTTGCTTATATTAACCTTGGATATACAGATTACAAGGAACTGGGACCGGCGGAAATTGTTTATATTACGCCGGAGCATGTGGAGACAGTGGCGCAGCCCGGAGAAAAAATGAGGATTTGTTCTTTCTTGTGGGTATACTACGGCTATCCGACTTCTTCCTATGAGGGAGTCAATGTGGAAGCGATGCGTTACAAGTGCGGAAGCATGTTGGCAAAACGCGACGGAGACAGTGTGCATCCGGATATTGTTGCGGGAGTGCCGGATTCCGGCATTGCTCATGCAGTTGGATATTCCAACGAATCGGGAATCCCTTATGCAAGGCCTTTTATTAAATATACCCCCACATGGCCGAGATCTTTCATGCCCCAGAATCAGAGCCAGAGAAATCTGATCGCCCGCATGAAACTGATTCCGGTAAAGGAGCTGATCGTGGATAAGAAACTGCTTTTGATCGACGATTCCATTGTACGCGGTACCCAGTTAAGAGAAACTACAGAATTTCTTTATAAGAGTGGGGCAAAGGAAGTGCATGTCCGCCCTGCATGTCCGCCGCTTGTGTACGGGTGTAAATATCTGAATTTCTCCCGTTCCAAATCAGATATGGAACTGATCACAAGAAGGATGATCCGGGATATGGAGGGAGAGGACTGTTCCGATCAGGTGTTGGAAGAGTATACAGATCCGGACAGCTGCCGCTATGCAAAAATGATCGAGGCAATACGGAAGCAGCAGAATTTTACAACACTTCGCTATCACAGGCTGGATGATCTGATTGCTTCTATTGGAATAGAACCCTGCAAACTCTGTACCTATTGCTTTAATGGGAAAGAATAGTCTATGAAGATATCTACAAAAGGAATTTATGCACTGGAGATCGTGGCAGATCTGGCAGTGCATACCGGCAATGGAAAGCTGGAGAGTCTGGGAAATGTTGCGCAGAGGAGAGCACTGTCGGAAAAGTACCTGGAACGGATTGTAAAGTCTCTGAAGGCTGCAGGAATTGTGGAAAGCACACGGGGAGCACATGGGGGATATGCCCTTAAGTGCTCCCCGGATCAAATTTATGTAAAAGATGTGCTGAATGCTGTGGAAGGATCTCTGGCACCGGTCGAATGTCTGACCCGCCCGGCAGACTGCCAGATAGATTGTGATGTCTGTCCTACAAGGGGGACATGGCAGCAGATATGGGATTGTATCCTGGACGTGACTGAAAAAGTACGTATCTCGGATATTATGAAAGAAATGGAAAAGATGAAAAAAGATATTGACAGTCAGGAAAAAGCATAGTATAACTTAAAACATATAATATATATAAGTTTAGTAGGAATAAAAGGCGAAAGATATAAGGAGCAAAAGAAATATGAAAGTTTCAACAAAGGGAAGATACGGTCTTCGCGCTCTTGTAGACCTGACTGTCAGTACGATAGATGCGCCTGTTCCTCTGGCGGATATTGCCGGGAGACAGAATATTTCCCTCAATTATCTGGAGCAGGTATTTGGCCAGCTAAGAAGGGCAGGAATCGTAAGAAGCATCAAAGGATCAGGCGGAGGATATCGGTTGGCGAAAGATGCCCGACAAATTACAGTAAAAGAAGTTTTGGAAGCTTTGGAAGGCCCTTTTTCTATTGCGGAAGATTCCGGGAATCCGGCAGACCCTCTGCAAAGAGCGATACGGCGTCTTGTCTGGGATGAGATCGACCGGCAGGTCAACAGTTTTCTGGAAGAAAAAACGCTGGATGATCTGGCAAAAGAATATGAGAAGTCCCGGCAGGACGGAATGATGTATTATATTTGAAATTTTTATTTACGTATAAATCCTACTAAATTGATATAATATGTTATAAATACAGTGGTCCGAAAATTTGTATCAGACACAGACAAAAGGAGAAGACAACATGAGAAAAGACTATCGTTTTGAAACATTGCAACTTCATGCAGGACAGGAACAGCCGGATCCCGCCAGTGACGCGAGAGCAGTACCTATTTATCAGACAACTTCCTATGTGTTTCACAGTTGCCAGCATGCGGAGGATCGGTTTGCTCTGAAAGAACCTGGAAACATTTATGGAAGACTGACGAACTCGACACAGGACGTGTTTGAACAGAGAATGGCAGCTTTGGAGGGGGGAACAGCAGCCCTGGCGACGGCGTCAGGCGCGGCCGCAGTTACCTACACCTTTCAGAATCTGACCAGAGCAGGGGATCATATTGTAGCCAGCAAATACATATATGGAGGAACCTACAATCTTCTGGAACATACACTTCCTTCCCAGGGAGTGACGGCAACTTTTGTAGATCCCGATGAAGAAGGATCCTGGGAGGCAGCCATCCGGGAAAATACGAAGGCGCTTTTTGTGGAAACAATTGGAAATCCCAATGCGAATCTGGTGGATATGGAAAAGATTGCCGAGATCGCTCACAGACACGGGATCGTGCTTGTGGTGGACAGTACCTTTGCCACCCCCTATCTCTATCGCCCTTTTGAACACGGAGCAGATATCGTGATACATTCTGCGACAAAGTTTATTGGAGGACATGGGACAGCAATTGGCGGAGTGATCATAGAAGGAGGCAGATTTGACTGGAAAGCGTCCGGAAAGTATCCTGCACTGACCCAGCCGGATCCAAGCTATCACGGAGTTATATTTGCAGACGCTGCAAAAAATGCGCCTTTTGTTACAAGGATCCGGGCGGTTCTTTTAAGAGATACCGGAGCAACGGTAGCCCCTCTTCATGCATTTTTATTTTTGCAGGGACTGGAAACATTGTCTCTTAGAGTGGAAAGACATGTGGAAAACACCCGTAAGGTGGTAGAGTATTTAAGCAGCCATCCGCAGATTGAAAGAGTCAATCATCCTTCTCTTCCGGACAATCCCTATCATGAACTTTATAAAAGAGATTTTCCAAGAGGGGGAGCGTCTATTTTTACCTTTGAAGTAAAGGGAAGCGAGGAGGAAACCCGGCAGTTTATCGACAGTCTGGAGATCTTTTCCCTTCTTGCCAATGTGGCGGATGTGAAATCTTTAGTGATCCACCCGGCAAGCACCACTCATTCACAGATGACGGAAGAAGAGCTGAAAAATTCAGGAATTAAAAGAAATACTGTCCGTGTCTCCATTGGAACAGAGCATATTGATGACATTTTGGATGACTTGGGACAGGCGCTTCGTATATTAAGCAAATAAGAATAGATAATATGAACAATGAAGAAAGGAGAGCGCCGGATTTAGGCGGCGCAGACAAAGTTATGGGAAAAATATATACAAGTATGGAAGAAATGATCGGAAAAACACCTCTTATGGAAATACAGAGGATAGAGAAAGAGGAAAATTTAAAAGCCAGGATTCTGGTAAAACTGGAGCTGTTTAACCCGGCAGGGAGTATTAAGGACAGAGCAGCTCTTTCCATGCTGCTGGATGCGGAAAAAAGGGGATTGATCAAACCGGGAGATACCATTATAGAGCCGACCAGTGGGAATACCGGCATCGGGCTGGCTGCTGCGGCTGCCTCAAGAGGGTATAAAGCAATCTTTACTATGCCTGAGACAATGAGTGTGGAGAGACGAAAGCTTCTTGCGGGATACGGAGCCAGGATCGTGTTGACAGAAGGCGCAAAGGGAATGAGAGGAGCCATTGAAAAAGCAGATGAGCTTGCCAGCACTATGGAAGGCGCAATTGTACTTGGACAGTTTGTAAATCCGGCCAATCCCAAGGCACACATGGAAACGACGGGACCGGAAATCTGGGAGGATACAGATGGAAAAATTGATATCCTGGTGGCAGGCGTCGGAACCGGAGGAACTATCACCGGGACGGGAGCTTATCTGAAAGGGAAAAATCCGGATATCCGTATTGTGGCGGTAGAACCGTCAGATTCTCCGGTACTTTCCGGCGGTGTGCCGGGACCTCACGGTCTGCAGGGAATCGGAGCGGGATTTGTTCCGGATATACTGGATACAGAAATCTATGATGAAATTGTGAAAGTAGAAACGCCGGATGCCTATGCAGCGTCCAGAAAACTGGCGTTTTCACAGGGGATTTTGACAGGCATCAGCTCCGGTGCAGCCCTTCACGCTGCCATGGTTCTTGCAAAACGGCAGGAAAATCAGGGAAAGACTATTGTGGCGGTGCTTCCTGACACGGGAGAGAGATATCTGTCCACTCCGCTTTTTGAGGAATCATCAGGAGTTTAATATCTTGATCAATGGCTTGACTCATCAATTTTTGAGGACTTGACTGGAAGGGCACCAGCGTGTAAAGTAAAAGTAATGTAATATACAAGTTTAGAAAAGCAGGAGAAAAGAATGATTACTTTAACAGGAAAAAGAGTGTCTGAAGGAATTGTCATAGGGCGTCTTGTATTTTTTAACAGGGGTGAAAGAGAGATCCGTAAAATTTATGTAGAGGATGCGGAAAAAGAGCTGGTCCGGTTCCAGAAAGCGCGAAAAAGAGCAGCGTCAGAGCTGCAGGAGCTTTACGATGAGTCGGCGGGCGAGTTGGGTGAGGCCAATGCGATGATATTTGAAATGCAGCAGATGGTCCTGGAGGACGAGGAGTTTATCAATCCTGTGATCCGCACGATTACAGAACAGAAACTGAATGCGGAGTATGCGGTTAAAGTTTCCATAGAAAATTTTCTTAAGGTCTTTTCTTCCAGAGCAGAAAGTTATGTTCGCGGTCATGAAGCGGATATTCATGATGTTGCCGCCAGAGTGTTAAGGATTCTGTCAAGAAGCCGAAAAGACAGAATGTTTATGGATGAACCATTTATCATGGCGGCCAGAGACCTCTACCCCAGTGAGGCTGTGAGGCTGGATAAATCGAAGGTTCTGGGATTTGTTACCATGTATGGTTCTATTAATTCTCATACGGCAGTGCTTGCCAGGACAAAGGGGATTCCATCTGTGATCGGAATCGGAGAAGCCCTGAAAAAGGACTATGAAGGAAAGATGGTCATTATTGACGGGTTTGACGGAAAGCTGTATATCGAGCCGGATCAGACAACAATGGAGAAGATGAAAGAAAAGAAAAAGCAGAATCTTCAGAAAGTAGAAACGCTGGAACGGCTGAAGGGGAAGGAAAATATTACACAGAGCGGTCAGAAAATAGACGTATGTGCCAATATCGGAAACCGTGAGGATATCGAAAAAGTATTGAGAAATGATGCCAATGGGATCGGGCTGTTCCGAAGTGAATTTCTTTACATGGAGTCAGGAGGACGTATGCCTACAGAGGAACAGCAGTTTCAGACATATAAGCTGGCAGCAGAAGCTATGGGAATGAAAAAAGTCATTATACGGACAGCTGATCTGGGAGGGGACAAACAGGCAGAAAGTCTGGATCTTTCCGGAGAGGGCAATCCGATGATGGGATACAGAGGCATAAGAATTTCTCTCGATAAGGAAGAAATGTTTAAAACTCAGCTTCGTGCTATTCTTCGTGCGTCAGCTTTTGGCAATCTTGGCATTATGTTTCCGATGATCACATCTCTTGAGGAAGTGATAGCTGCCAAGAAAGTGTTGCAAAAGGCAAAGGATGAATTAAAGGAAGAAAAAACCGCTTACGACCAAAATATTAAAGTAGGTGTTATGATTGAAACACCGGCAGCCGTCATGATCAGCGGTGAACTGGCAAGAGAGGTGGATTTTTTCAGCATAGGTACAAACGATCTGACTCAGCATACTCTGGCCATGGACAGGACAAACCGGCGTCTGGCTGGATATTATAATCCGTACCATCCGGCTCTGATCAAGATGATACGTATCGTCACTAATAATGTACATCTTGAAGGAAAGCACATCAGTATATGCGGAGATCTTGCAGCAGACACTTCTATGACGGAAACCTTTATTCAGATGGGAGTGGATGAGCTTTCGGTGTCTCCGGGTAAGGTTCTTCCGCTCAGGAAAAAGATCCGGGAGATCCGGTAATAAATATTGATTATTATTTTTAACAGATGGGTCCGTTTACTTTACGGACCCTTTTTGTTACACTAAAGAGGTCAAATCTCTGAAGCAGACAACAGTTTACTTTGTGATTTGTGTGATACTAAAGGAAGAAAGAGAAGGAGGAGAAATATGTTAGAGAAGTTATTTAAGCTTCAGGAAAATGGAACAGATGTAAAAACAGAAATTCTTGCCGGTATTACGACATTTATGACAATGGCATATATTCTTGCCGTAAATCCCAGTATTCTGGCGGCAGCCGGAATGGATCAGGGGGCAGTATTTACAGCCACAGCGTTGGCGGCGTTGATCGGAACCCTTTTGATGGCAGTCTTTGCCAATTACCCCTTTGCGCTTGCACCGGGAATGGGGCTGAATGCTTATTTTGCCTATACGGTTGTTCTGGGAATGGGGTATACGTGGCAGGTTGCTCTGACAGCCGTTTTTGTAGAGGGAATTATTTTTATCATTCTGTCCCTGACCAGTGTGCGGGAGGCGATTTTTAATGCGATTCCGCAGAATTTAAAAGCAGCTGTCAGCGTGGGAATCGGACTTTTTATTGCCTTTATCGGCCTGCAGAATGCTAATATTGTAGTAGGCGGCTCTACGCTGCTGGAACTGTATTCCCTGGACGGATACAATGCAGCCAACGGGGCGGAGGCGACGTTTCATGATGTGGGGATTACAGTGATCCTTGCCATTGTGGGCATCATTATTACAGGTATACTCGTGATCAGAAATATCAAAGGAAATATTCTCTGGGGAATACTTATTACCTGGATTTTGGGAATCATCTGTCAGATGACAGGAATTTATGTTCCAAATCCGGAAGCAGGATTTTACGGACTTCTCCCGGATTTCAGCAGCGGACTTTCCGTGCCGAGTCTGTCTCCGATTTTTGCAAAGATGGAATTTGAGGGTGTTTTTTCTCTGAATTTCCTTGTTGTTATTTTTGCATTCCTGTTTGTAGATATGTTTGATACTATTGGAACTTTGATCGGTGTATCTTCCAAGGCAAATATGCTGGATGAAAACGGAAGGCTGCCCCGCATTAAAGGAGCGCTGCTGGCAGATGCGGTGGCAACGACAGCAGGAGCTGTTCTTGGTACTTCTACAACAACAACCTTTGTAGAGAGCGCTTCCGGTGTAACAGAAGGAGGAAGAACAGGGCTTACCGCCTTTACAACAGCTATTTTGTTTGGGCTTGCCTTATTCCTTTCGCCGATCTTTCTTGCCATTCCATCGTTTGCTACAGCTCCGGCTCTTGTAGTGGTAGGATTTTATATGCTGACTAATGTAGTCAATATTGATTTCAATGATCTAAGCGAAGCAATTCCCTGCTATATCTGTATTGGAGCAATGCCGTTTTTCTACAGTATATCAGAAGGGATTTCCATGGGAGTTATCTCTTATGTGGCGCTGAATCTCCTTTCCGGAAAAGTGAAGGAAAAGAAACTTAGCATATTGATGTACGTTCTTTCGGTTCTGTTTATTTTAAAATATATTTTCCTGTAGGAGAGAAATGTTATCATGAGGTATATGAAACCATCTTACTATGACAGTTTTCGCTGTCTTGCAGATCAGTGCCCTGCTTCCTGCTGTGAGGGCTGGCAGATTATGATTGACGAAAAGTCCCTTAAGAGATACTGGAATTGGGACGGAAAACTTAGAGGGCGGCTTATCAACTCTATTGACTGGGAAGAAGGAGCTTTTTTGCAGTATGACAGGAAATGTGCCTTTTTAAATGAACAATTTTTGTGTGATCTCCAGGCAGAAGCAGGAGAAGAAGCACTGTGCAGCACATGCAGAGAGTATCCGAGACATGTGGAGGAATTTGAGGGAGTAAGAGAATACTCCCTCTCTTCGTCTTGTCCGGAGGCGGCGCGGATCATGCTGACTGAAAAAGGGAAAAGTTCCTTTGTCCAGTGGGAGGACGAGAAGGAGGATGAGTTTGAGGAGGACTTTGATTTTCTCCTTTATACGAGACTTTTAGAGGCAAGAGAAATTCTGTTTTCTGTGATGGAAAAAGAAGAGGTCTCCTTCTCTGTGCGTATGGAAGAATGTCTGTTTTTTGCCGAAAGACTGCAGAAACTCCTGGAGGAGGGGGATTTTGCCGCTCTGGAAGAATGGACGGAAGGGTTTGCCTTTGACTGTAACAGAGGGAAAAATAGCATGGAAAAAAGGAAAGCGAAGCGGTTTGAGAATATGCAAAAAGTCTGGCAGATCCTTATGGAACTGGAACATCTGGAAATTTCCTGGGAGAAAAGGCTGCAGGATGTACAGAAGCGCTTATACCGGAAAGGAAAAGAGAGCTACGATGCATGTTATGAAAGCTTTTGCAAGGCAAGAGAGCAGGAAGACTTCGGAAGCCGTGAATGGGACAGGATGATGGAAAAGATTGTAATTTTTTTCATTTATACCTATTTCTGCGGAGCTGTCTATGACGATGCAGTATATTCTAAGGTACTTCTGTCAGCCTTTTCTGCAGCGTGGATCGAGGAGTGTCTGATGGCAGAGTATAAAGAAAAAGGTAGGCTGCCAAAAGAGGAAGAGGTCATTCGTATGGCTTATCAGTATGCCCGGGAGATCGAACACTCCGATCAAAATCTGAACGCACTGGAAGACTGGTTCTGGCAAATTTCTCACTAATTCTTTTAGATGGATAGTTTTTCTGGAAAAAGACAACTTTTTTTGGAAAATTATGATAAAATAGAGTTGTCAGAAAAAACGGAGAATGGAGGAAGTGCTGGAATGGAAAAAGAATATATGAAATTGCCGGTTGTGCAGGAACTTGCAGCAGCCAAACAGACTGCATGGATCAATCCGAAGCTGCAGCCCTTTTCTGAAGTACGTCAAGAGATAGGCATGGCTGAAATTGACGATGCAAAAAGCAGACTGGACAGGTTTGCTCCCTTTATCAGGAAATGTTTTCCGGAAACAGAAAAAGACGGAGGAATTATTGAATCTGCTTTAAGACCAATTCCGGAAATGCAGGAATACCTGGAGCATACCTTTCATACTTCCATTCCGGGACGGCTTCTGTTAAAACAGGACAGCCATCTGGCCGTTGCGGGTTCCGTAAAAGCCAGGGGAGGCATATATGAAGTGCTGAAGCATACAGAAGATCTGGCGCTTCAGGCAGGGATCCTAAAACCTGGCGATGATTACGGGAAGCTGGCAGAGCCGGAGGCGCGGGAATTTTTCTCACAGTATAAAGTGCAGGTGGGATCTACCGGAAATCTGGGGCTCAGCATTGGAATGGCCAGCGCTGCTATCGGTTATCAAGTGATCGTTCATATGTCTGCAGATGCAAAACAGTGGAAGAAAGATATGTTAAGATCACATGGCGTAACGGTTATGGAGTATGAGTCAGATTACAGTGAAGCGGTAAAAAACGGCAGACGTCAGTCGGATATGGATCCCCAAAGTTATTTTATAGACGATGAAAATTCAGTAGATCTTTTTATGGGATACGCTGTGGCGGCTAAAAGGTTAAAGGGACAGCTGGAGCAGCTGAATGTGGTTGTGGATGAGGATCATCCGCTGTTTGTATATATTCCCTGTGGCGTGGGAGGAGCGCCGGGCGGTGTTTCCTTTGGAATGAAACAGCTGTGGAAGGACAATGTGCATTGCTTTTTCGTGGAGCCTGTACAGGCACCATGCATGCTTCTTGGAATGGCTACAGAGCTTCACAATAAGATCAGTGTCCAGGATATCGGCCTTACAGGTCTGACCCATGCAGACGGGCTGGCAGTGGGACGTCCTTCCGGTTTTGTGGGACAGGTTATGGATCCTCTGCTTAGCGGTGAATTTACAGTAGATGACAAATGGCTGTATGAATATATGAGAGGACTCTTGAATACAGAAGGGATCTTTTTGGAACCGAGTGCATGTGCATCCTTTGAGGGACCGATCCAGTTATTAAAGTATGAAGAAACAAAAAAATATCTAAAAGAACATAATCTTGAAGGTAAGTTGGAAGATGCGGCGCATATTGTATGGGCTACCGGAGGCCGGCTTGTGCCGGAAGAAGAGAGGGAAAAGTATAAAAATACTTATCTGTAGTGAGTTGTAAAAGAAAAGATTGAGGAAAAACAGAAGAGAGCATCCTGGTTGCAGGACGCTCTCTTCTGTTCAGTGAGAGTTCTATGGATGGAACTCTTTTTAACGGGAAAAAATTCTTCTTAAAATGCAGCTGATGATTCCGGCGATGCACAGAGGAATCAAAGTGGCAGACAGGCTTCCGAAGATTACCACAGCTCCGCTAAGTCCCGTGAGAGGTGCAGGAGAAGCCGGAATCAGCCCGGCAGTCATTCGCGCCAGATAAGAACCGGCACCAGTGAGGATGAAGACAGACATGCCTCGGCCTGTATCTGCCTGATAACTTCTTCCATTTTTGGAGGAGACCCGGGGACCGCTTAGGGACCAGAAAAAAGACAGAATTTCAAACAGTAGTACAAATACAGCAAAGGCGGCATAAGCTGCCATGACGTAGTTCTTTTCAGAAATTGCTGTGGAAGGGTTTCCATAGCTGGTAAGTCCTTCAAAGAAATGTGTTGCCAGTATATAGATGATCACAGCCAGTATAACAAGAGAGGCAATTTTGCAGATCATCCGGATGATGCTGGATACGGCTTTTGCTCCTGTTTGTACTGTCTTTTTAACAGGAGAAACGACATTAGGCCGGCGCCGGGATTTTTTCTTTTTGCTGTTACTGCTTTCTATATCATCATCCCAGCCATCCTCTGTATCATCATCCCAAGTGCTGTCGTAATCATCCGCCCATTTATCTGTTATGTCATCCCATTCATTATCCAGAGAGCCGGTATCCTTTTCGGGAAAAGTATCATTAGGACGGATTGGGGGAAGTTCTTCTTCATAAACGACTTCAAAATCGTCTCCAAAAAGGTCATCGTATGTTTTATGGGAAGGATTTTCATATCTGTTTCTACTCATCGATAAAGCCTCCTGTATTGTCCTTTTTATTCCATATATTTTATCGGCTTTTCAAAAGGGAATCAAGTCGGGAAGAAAAGCTTTAGAAAGATATAAGAAATTCTTTAGAGTTAGAACATGACCGTAATCTGAAGCAAAAGAATGTCCGCAAAAAAGAGTACTTCAATCTATTTGAAGCACTCTTTGTGTGTTTTTTCTGAAGCAGTCTTGTCCAAAATGAAATGCGTCCCGCCTTCTATTTATTAATTCTTTCAAATACCATATCGTATCCGTCATTTCCATAATTCAACGAACGGTTTACTCTGCTGATCGTTGCAGTAGACGCACCTGTCTTTTCAGCAATTTCCAGGTAAGTTTTCTGATCTCTCAGCATTTTGGCAACCTCAAATCTCTGGGACAATGAAAGAAGTTCATTGATAGTGCAGATGTCTTCGAAGAAAGTATAGCATTCTTCCTTATCTTTCAAACTTAATATAGCGCTAAACAGATAGTCAACAGCTTCTGTTCTGATTTTTTTATTCATATAATCTCTCCTCCGAACAAGAAATCATTTCCTATACATTTTAGCACACTAAATTCATAAAGTCCATAGCTGATAAGGAATATTTCCTGGTTTCTCATGATGCGGAATATTTCTGGTTTCCTACCGATTTCTTTTCAGGATCCTGAGTAATTTTTCAAGAGAAGTGTTGGCGATCAGTTCCACAGGGAAATCAGCAGCCTTTAGTACCTTGTCGGAATATTCGGTATTTGCAATATCTACGTCAATATGAGCATCACTTCCGAGGGTAACCATGGTCCCATATTTTTTGCAGTATTTTAAAATTTCCAGGGCATTTTCCTGTGTGTTTGTGCGGTAACCACCCGGTCTTAGGGAAGAATTATTAATTTCCAGCAAAGTACCGGTCTCTTTGGCTGTTTTTGCCAGGATTTCATAATCAGCAGGAAATCTTCCATCATCAGGATGACCTATGATATCGATATAATCCTTATGCATGGCATTGACATAGGCTGCAGTATTTTGCTGAAGGCCGGCATCTTTGCCATAACATGGCGGGTGGATACTTGCGATTGTAATGTCGAGAGATTTTATTGTGCTTATTGGAAGGTCTACGTTTCCATGCTCATCCATAATATTTAATTCTGCTCCCAGCAAAAGTGGAATTTCATAGCGTTTCCGGGGAACAACTTTCAGATTTTGAAAATAATAAAGACAGCAGCTTCCCGGCATTTCCGGAGCGTGTTCCGTGATCGCAAGAGCTTCCAGCCCTTTTTCCAATGCTGTCTCCGCCATTTCCCTCATGGTGTTGTAGGCATGCCCGCTGGCAAGAGTGTGGGTGTGAGTATCTACTTTTATCTGCATTTCTTTTCTCCTTTATGAAAATTAGAATATGTTAAAATATGTAATGAATAATATATGGAAATTTTTTCAGTTTTTATTATGCATGAATTTTTTGGGGTATGTCAAGATTACAAGATGAGAAAACAGTCCCTAAAAGCCTGCATTTATGGTCTGTTTTCCCGCTTTATGTATATTTTCCGGCAGCAGGGAAAAGATGATAACAGAGAAATTATAAGAATACAGGAGAAATGGCATATGATAGAACATGAACAGAAAATGAATGCAAAAGAACAGGCAAAGAAACAAGATGTTTCCGGCAGGTGCTTAGAGGATCGGAAGAAAAAAGAAGAGCAGCGCCGGAATCGCCGGATCATTGATTCGTATGACTATTTGAGCAGCGCAGCATCGGCGCAGGACTGTACAGGACTGATCCCGGCAGAACCAGAGACAGAGGCGGAGAGGGAGTCTTATCAGGATCTCTATGAATATCAGTATCTGCCGCCTAAATTTCCACCGGAAAAGAAGGTATTTTAAATCCGGCTGCGACAGACACATTCCACTTTTTTATGCATATAGTAAGGAAAAAAGGAATGTGATTATTATGGCGCAACAGACCCTTGTCCCGATCAGCGGGATCATTCAGCGTATAACCCCTATTTCCCAGGACTGCTGTTCCTGGCAGGTATCCATTGTGAACAATAACGGAATAACAAATTTTGTAGTCAGTCCTGTTACGTATGTGATTCAGGAGGTGCGGCTGCGCCCCGGTATGCAGGTGACAGCATTTTATGACAGCAATCTGGCAATCCCTCTCATCTATCCGCCGGAATATCAGGCAGTGATCATTGGAAGAAAAAATGCAAATGAGACGATCTACGCAGGATATTTTGATGACAATCTGGTAGCGGAAGATCGGTCACTGAAACTCAATATAGCACCGAGTACAGAAATTATGACGTCCAATGGACAGAGATTCACCTGCAGCCTGGGCGGACAGCTGCTGGTAGTTTACTATTCTGCTACGACGAGGAGTATCCCGCCGCAGACTACACCAAGGCGGATTATAGTGATGTGTTGACAGTTTAGGACGTAACACTTTTTAAAAGTGTTACGTCCTAAACTGCATTAAACCCTGTGCAAAACTGCGAAAAGCGGTGGGTAAAAATGACTTTTCTTTTATTTGTATCTATACAAACTAGCGTAAAGATTTTATATTAGATATAAGGAGGAATGTCATGAGGGAAAAAGCAGGAAAAATTTTACTATATACTTTGGCTGTTGTATTTGCGGCACAGATCAGCATGACTGTGTTTATTGTGGATTTCCAGATTTCGATGGGTGTTATTCTGCTTGCAGCCTT
>NZ_JAYAZJ010000065.1:0-20355 GCF_037273965.1 Claveliimonas sp.
CCGTATAGTGGCGACGGCAGGTGAGATCAATCAGAAAGCAGGGGCGTTTCGTGTGATCAAGAGCATCCCATCTCCCACAGAGATGAGGAGGACCATAGCGCTTCTGAAAAAGTATCAGATTGTGGAGCCGCTGGACATTTTAGAGGAATTGAACGAAAATACGAGGATGATCATTTATCCTACAGTCAATCTGGTGCTTTCGGGAGATCATATCCGAGAACTGCTGGAAAGTTTTAGCGAGGAGGAAAACAGTGGAGAAGAAACAGCCATTCAAAATACTATCGAAGATCTGTCTGAATAACTGGCATTACATTGACAGGAAAATTCTCACCTTAAATGAAGGCATTAACTTTTTTACAGGACACTCAGGCAGCGGGAAATCTACAGTTATCGATGCGCTTCAGATCGTGCTGTACGCAAATACGGACGGCAGAGGATTTTTCAACAAGGCGGCAGCAGACGACTCCGACCGAAATCTGATCGAATACCTGCGCGGGATGGTAAATATCAGTGAAAATAATGAATCAGAATATCTGAGAAACAAAAACTTTTCCACCACAATCGTCCTGGAATTTACTAACAGTTCCACAAAAGAGGAGGAGTGTGTGGGAGTCGTATTTGATGTGGAAACTGCCTCCAATGATATAAACAGGCTCTTTTTCTGGCATCGGGGAGGCATTTTGCCAAATGCCTACAGAGGAGAGGGAAGAGTGCTGTCTACCCAGGAGATACGGGAATATCTGCAGAGGAATTTTTCACAGGAGAATTATTACTGTGGTCCCAGCAATGAACGGTTCCGCCGTCAGCTCTATGATGTCTATCTCGGCGGACTTGATATGGAGAAATTTCCCCGGCTTTTCAAGAGGGCGATTCCGTTCCGCATGAATATCCGGCTGGAGGATTTTGTGAAGGAATATATCTGCATGGAGCAGGATATTGAGATTGAAGGAATGCAGGAGAGTGTTCTCCAGTATGGAAGAATGCGAAGCAGAATAGAATCTATACTGGGAGAAATAAAATGGTTGACAAAGATCGAAGAAAATTTCGAATCTTATAAGGATAAGTGTCTGGAAGAGGAATCATGGAGCTATCGTGCCGGCCGGCTGGAGATTTTGCAGCTTGAAGCAAGACTGCAGGAAATTAAGGACCGCAAGGAGACAGCCATTCAGGAGACCGAACAGCAAAAGAAGACAGAGGAAAGCGTGGCTGCAAAGATCCGGGAAATTCAGAAAGAGTATGAAGATGTCATTGTAAAGATCGCCCAGACGGGATATGAGGAGATCAAAGGTCAGATCAAAGAAACGAATGCCTTCCTTGAACATCTGGAAAAGAGCAGAACAGACCTGATAAAACTGGCTGAAAGTATGGGAAAGTGGAAAAGTCAGGACCGCGTATCCAGCCAGACACTTCAGGATATCGGAAAATTCTGCAGTTTTAAGATTACGGAAGAAGAACTGGAACGGATCCAAAATAATCTGAAAGAAATCCGCCAGGAAGCCGAGGAGGAAAAAGCGGATATTGGAAGTCAGCTGCGGGATGTGAAGCAGAAGTTAAAGCTTCTGGGGGAAGAGGCGTCAGATCTGAAACAGGGGAAGAAGCATTACCCTCTGGAAATCGAGGAGGCGAGATACTATATCCGAAGCGAGCTGCAAAAGAGGGCAGGGAAATTTGTTCATGTTCAGATTCTTGCGGATCTGCTGGAAGTAGAAGATGAGACATGGCATGCTGCAGTGGAAGGCTGCCTGGGGAACCATAAGACAGCGCTTATGGTAGAACCGGAATATGCCGGGGAGGCCATAGAGATTTATGAATCCATGGATAAGAAAAAGTTTTGCCGGGCAGCAGTGGTTGATACGAAAAAGCTGATGGAGAATGAACACCCGGTACAGAAGAACTCACTGGCCGAGGAAGTGAAAGCAAAAGAAGAATATGCACAGGCATATATAAATTTCCTTCTGGGGAATATTATAAAGTGTAAATCTATTAATGAATTAAGAAATTATAAAATTTCTGCAACACCAGATTGCATTCTTTACAAAGGATATCGTGTTCAGCATATCAATCCGGAAAATTATACGAGAAGAGCTTATATCGGAGAAAACAGTTTAAGGAGAAGACGGAAACAGCTGGAAGAGAGGAAGGAGCAGCTGGAAAAGAGAAGGCTGCCTCTGGAAGAGGATATGGAGGATATCCGTACGCTCCTTTCCATGGAATATCTGGAACGTCCGGCAGCGGATTATCTTCATATGATGGCAGATATTTCCACGATCCGCAAAAAAGAAGCAGAAAGAGAAGAACTTCTGGCCCGCCTGGAAAAGATGCAGGGTGGAAATGTGGGGCAGCTGGAAGAGGAAAAAGAAAGGCTCAAGGAGCAGCAGGTTTTGAACGAGAAGAACCTGGAACAGATACGAAAAGAAATCTGGGGCCGGGAGAGCCGGATCCGTCAGGCAGATGTACAGTATCTGGATATCAGCAGTCAGCTTAAGGAGAAAGAGGCAGCCTTTTTGGAAGACAGCCGTCATGCTGAAAGTTTTCAGCGTTATCTGGCAGAAAAGCGAAGCAGTAATTATGAGTATCTGCGGGGACTTTGCCAGAGAGAGGTGCAGAGCTGTCAGTCAGAAAGGGAAGAAAGATATCAGGAACTTGTAGATGCAAGAAGCGAATATTTAAGGCAGTATCCCCACAGAAGCTTTTCCGTCGGAACAGAGGACAACAAAGAATACGCAGAGCTTCTTGACAGACTGAAATGCGACCATCTGGAAGAATATCAGAAAAAGGCAGCCCAGCAGGCACAGGCGGCAGTGCGCCACTTTAAGGAGGATTTCGTCTATAAAATACGAAGCGCCATTAAAGAAGCCTACCAGAGGCAGGATGAACTGAACCGCGTCATCAGCCGGCTGGATTTCGGAAAAGATAAATACCGGTTTGTCATCGGGCCGAATAAAGGGCCGGACGGTGTATATTACAAAATGTTTATGGACGATTCCCTGGAAATCAATCCGGCGCAGCTCCCTGACGCTATGGACAGCCAGATGGATCTTTTCACTATGGAGCACGAGGACCGTTATGGAGATGTGGTAAATGAGCTGATCCAGATTTTCATTCCGCCGGAACACGCTACTCCGGAAGAGATGGAGGAGGCAAAACGGAATATGAAGAAATATTCTGACTACCGAACCTATCTTTCTTTTGATATGCAGCAGATTGTCCGGGGCGAGAAAGATATGCATATCGGGCTTGGGAAAATGATACGGAAAAACTCCGGAGGAGAAGGGCAGAATCCGCTTTATGTAGCGCTTCTGGCAAGCTTTGCTCAAATGTACCGCCTGGATGAAGGGAGGCGGGGCCGACGCAATCCAACCATTCGCCTGGTTATTCTGGATGAGGCGTTTTCTAAAATGGATGCCGAGAAGGTGGCTACCTGTATCGAACTGATCCGGGGACTTGGCTTCCAGGCTATCATCAGTGCGACAAACGACAAGATCCAGAATTACCTGGAAAATGTGGATAAAACCTTTGTTTATGCAAACCCGGATAAACAGAGCATTTCCATTATGGAATTTGAAAAGGGAGAGTTTGCCGAACTTACGAAAGGGACAAGTTAAGCCTTGCGGCTGACCGGGGGATATGATATAGTAAAAACAGAAAAGGGAGCAACCGCCACAAAGTGGTTGACCTCTGGTTGATGATAAGCCTACCTGACGGTAACAAGATTGTAATAGAATTACCACCCTGAAACCGCTCAAAGTTTAGAGGGTGGTTTTTCTATGTTTAAAGCACTACTTGATAAACGTAAAAACGAATGTCAGTAATGCCAGGATGAACATTCCAAAGGCTATAAGATCTTTAAAGTCAAATGGTTTTTTGTCCATCAGCATCACCCCCCATTCTATGTAGAATGAAGGCCAAGCCACCCTGTAACACGATTACTCCGTTTGTACAGTATAACATAATGCAGACGGGCAGACAATCAAAAATAACGAAAAATGTAAACCAGTGTGCGGTGAGTGTAATCCTTGACATTTCAGAGTACCTATGCTAGGATTTTAGATACGATTAAACAAAGAAAACGCAGTGATGAAGAGAGTACTTCTGGAGAAGTTTTACAGAGAAATTCCTGTGCGGAAGACTTTGGAAAGAGTATATTTCTGAAGAAAACCGCCGCAAAGCTGAGAAGGAATAAATGAAAGCAGAAGGAAGATGGCTTCTGAGCGGCGCACCGACCGTTGGACAGTTGCTTGCAGGATGTAAGCGGCGATTCTATGTTCAGCGCAGGCTGCGATGGGTCCGCCCTTTACAGCGGACAGATGTCTTTTATGGCACCTGATGAGATTTCTGCCGTGAGGCAGGGATGAAAAGAAGTGGTAACACGGCTATGCTCGTCTTCTTTGGTTCTTTACAGAGCCAAAGGAGGCTTTTTTATTTAATAGGAAATTTCTTTCCTATTAAATAAAACGCTCCGCAGGATGCGCACTTGCGCGAAGTGGAATTTTGCCGCTAAGGCGACCGCGCTCGGCGCGAGAGTTCCGCAAGCGGAACTCTTTGTTCTTTGTCGGGAAACTTCATTGCCGGGCAAATGAATTACTTTATTTTTAGAAAAGCTGTAAAAGGAAGAGAAAAGGAGAGAAAGTGAAATGGAAAAACAGAAATTTTATATGACGACAGCGATTGCCTATACATCAGGCAAACCGCATATCGGCAACACTTATGAGATCGTACTGGCAGATGCGATCGCAAGATACAAAAGGAGCCAGGGATACGATGTATTTTTCCAGACAGGAACCGATGAACATGGACAGAAAATTGAGCTGAAGGCAGAGGAAGCAGGAGTTACCCCCAAAGAATTTGTGGACAATGTAGCCGGAGAAATTAAGAGAATCTGGGATTTGATGAATACTTCTTATGATAAGTTTATCCGTACAACGGACGCGGACCATGAGAGGCAGGTACAGAAGATTTTTAAGAAATTATATGAAAAAGGCGATATTTACAAAGGGTACTATGAAGGAATGTACTGTACGCCCTGTGAGTCCTTTTTTACAGAGTCCCAGCTTGTAGACGGCAAATGTCCGGACTGTGGACGTGAGGTACAGCCGGCAAAGGAAGAGGCGTATTTCTTTAAGATGAGCAAATATGCAGACCGTCTCATCGAGCACATTAACAGCCATCCTGAATTTATCCAGCCGGTTTCCAGAAAAAATGAGATGATGAACAATTTCCTTCTTCCGGGACTGCAGGACCTTTGTGTATCCAGAACTTCCTTTAAATGGGGAATCCCGGTAGATTTCGACCCGGATCATGTGGTTTATGTATGGCTGGATGCCCTGACAAACTACATTACCGGAATTGGATACGACTGTGACGGAGAGAGCACTGAGCAGTTTAAGAAGGACTGGCCGGCGGATCTCCACCTGATCGGCAAGGATATTATCCGTTTCCATACCATTTACTGGCCGATCTTCCTGATGGCGCTGGATCTGCCTTTGCCGAAACAGATCTTCGGACATCCGTGGCTGCTTCAGGGCGATGGAAAAATGAGTAAATCCAAGGGAAATGTACTGTATGCAGACGAGCTGGTAGATTTCTTCGGAGTAGATGCTGTGCGTTACTTTGTGCTTCATGAAATGCCGTTTGAAAACGACGGAGTGATTTCCTGGGAGCTGATGGTGGAAAGAATGAACTCTGATCTTGCCAATACACTGGGAAATCTGGTAAACCGTACCATTTCCATGACAAACAAATATTTTGGCGGAACAGTGACAGACAAAGGCGTGGCAGAAGAAGTAGACCAGGATTTGAAAGCGGTTAAAGAGAACATGCCAAAGGCAGTGGAAGAAAAGATGGACAGCTTGAGAGTGGCAGATGCGATTACCGAGATTTTCACCCTGTTTAAACGTTGCAATAAATACATTGATGAGACAATGCCGTGGGCGCTGGCTAAAGATGAGGCCAAGAAAGACCGCCTGGAAACAGTGCTTTACAATCTGCAGGAGAGCATCAAGGCAGGCGCACGGGCGCTGGAACCGTTTATGCCCGAGACATCAGAGAAGATCCTTGCACAGCTTGGCGATGGAAAAGTGACAGAGAAACCGGAAATCCTGTTCCAGAGACTTGACCTGGAAGAAGTAATGAAAAAAGTAGAAGAGCTTCATCCTCCGGTAAAAGAGGAAGAAGAAAAAGTGGAAAATGTGATCGATATAGAAGCAAAGCCGGAGATCACATTTGATGATTTCGGAAAAATGCAGTTCCAGGTGGGTGAAATCCTGGAATGTGAGGCAGTGCCGAAATCAAAGAAACTGCTTTGTTCCAAAGTGAGAGTAGGAAGCGAGATCAAGCAGATCGTATCCGGAATTAAGGCGCACTATACTCCGGAAGAAATGGTTGGAAAGAAAGTTATGGTTCTTGTAAATCTTAAACCGGCAAAACTGGCGGGAGTATTATCAGAAGGTATGCTGCTGTGCGCCGAGGATGCAGACGGCAACCTGGCCCTGATGACGCCGGAGAAAGATATGCCGGCCGGGGCTGAAATCTGCTAGTCGAGGACGAAATAATTTCAAAAAAGAATAAGGCGGCTGTAAAAGAGGGCGGAGGATTCATTGAAATCCCGGCCCTCTTTTATGTTCATTCATAAAAATTTAATTTTCCCGTAATATGAATTTAAACAGTTTTATGGTATAATTGTTCTACTCTTTTTAGAGCAATCATTTTGAAAAACGAGAGTAGACAGAAAATATGATGATTTTTGATACCCATGCACATTATGATGATGAACAATTTAATCTGGACAGAGAAGAACTGCTTTCGTCCATGGAAGCCGGAGGAGTCGGCACGATCATGAATGTAAGCGCATCCTTTGACTCCTGTGAGAATGTGCTTGGCCTGGCCCGTCAATATCCGTTTGTGTATGCAGCGATCGGTGTACATCCTGATCATGTGGGATGTCTGGATGAAGAGAAGATACAGAAAATGCAGGAGCTTCTTGAGGATGAGAAGGCGTTGGCAGTAGGAGAGATCGGACTTGATTATTACTGGAAGGAAGAGCCGGAGGAAATTCAGCAGAAATGGTTTATCCGTCAGCTTCAGCTGGCAAAGGATATGGATCTTCCGGTTATTATTCACAGCAGGGATGCAGCTGCCGATACGCTGCGCATTATGAAAGAGCATGGCAGAGACATTGGCGGTGTGATCCACTGTTTTTCCTATTCTCGGGAGATTGCCCTGGAATATGTGAAAATGGGCTACTACATCGGTATCGGAGGCGTGGTGACATTTAAAAACGGAAGAAAACTGAAGGAGGTTGCGGAGGCTGTGCCGCTCTCTTCGATCGTACTGGAAACAGATTGTCCGTATCTTGCGCCGGTGCCGAACCGAGGAAAGAGAAATCATTCCCTGAATCTGACCTATGTGGCAGAAGAGATTGCCCGTATAAAGGGGATTTCTGCCAGTGACGTGATAGAAGAGACAGAGAAAAATGCAAGAAATCTGTACAGGCTGTAAGGAGTGAGGGGAGAAAAATAAAGGAGGTGGGGGATTGGGAGCAACTCTTGGAAATCCGCAGAATACCATTGAGATATTAAAAAAATATAATTTTTCATTTCAAAAAAAATTCGGACAAAATTTTCTTATAGATACTCATGTGCTTGACAAAATCATAGCAGCAGCAGAAATCACAAAGGATGATTTTGTGCTGGAGATAGGTCCCGGAATCGGGACGATGACACAGTATCTTGCAGAATCTGCAGGGAAGGTTACGGCAGTAGAAATCGACAAGTCTTTGATACCTGTTCTTGAAGATACCCTGAAAGAGTACCAGAATGTAACAATTATTAATGAAGATGTTCTTAAGCTTGATCTTAATGATCTGGTTTTGAAAGAAAATGGAGGAAGGCCCATCAAAGTAGTGGCAAATCTTCCATATTATATTACGACGCCCATTATTATGGGATTATTTGAAAAGCATGTTCCATTGGAAAGCATCACGGTTATGGTGCAGAAAGAGGTGGCAGACCGCATGCAGGTCGGTCCCGGAACCAAGGATTACGGCGCATTGTCTCTGGCAGTGCAGTATTACGCCAAGCCGTATATTGTGGCAAATGTTCCGCCCAACTGTTTTATGCCAAGACCAAAAGTAGGATCGGCAGTCATACGGCTTACGGTACATCAGGAACCTCCTGTACATGTGGAGGATGAGAAGCTGATGTTTGGGATTATCCGGGCGTCCTTCAATCAGAGAAGAAAAACATTGGCGAATGGATTGAAAAACTCAGCAGAGCTGAATCTTTCCAGAGAAGTAATTGCAGAATGCATCGAAGAACTCGGCAAAGGGCCGGGGATCCGAGGAGAGGCATTGACGCTGGAAGAGTTTGCGATGCTCAGTAATAGCATTTATCACAAGATAAATGAGTAACCTGTAAATTTATGAATTGAGACAGAAAGGAGAATGCGCTCATGGAAAAACGTTATCCTGCAGCAAGAGCATTATTTGAAATCACGCCGGAGATTGAACACCTGGCTGAACTATGTGAAGAAAAGAATGCGATTGACAAAGAGCTTTACACAAAATATGAGGTAAAGAGAGGGCTTCGAGATTTAAACGGAAAAGGCGTCCTGGCGGGACTTACTAATGTTTCCGATATTTGTGCAAAGAAAATAGTAAACGGAGAAGAAGTTCCCTGTGAAGGAAATCTTTATTACCGCGGTTACAATATTAAAGACCTGGTAAAGGGATTTCTGGAAGCGGAGCACTTTGGATTTGAAGAAATTACATACCTTCTTCTCTTTGGAGAACTTCCTACAAGTCAGGAGTTGGAGAAATTTCATGAGACATTGGTTGAGAGAAGAACACTTCCTCCCAATTTTGTGAGAGATGTCATTATGAAAGCTCCAAGCAGAGATATGATGAACAGTCTTTCACGGTCTATTCTGAATATGTATTCCTATGATGCAAAAGCAGATGATACGTCAATTCCCAATGTATTGAGACAGTGTCTGAATCTGATCAGTCAGTTCCCGATGATGATGGTTTACGGTTATCACGCATACAATTACCGTATGGGTGAAGACTTGTTTATCTATGCGCCAAAACCGGAGTTGTCCACAGCTGAAAATATTTTGATGATGCTGCGGGAAGATCGGAAATACACGAAACTGGAGGCTAAAATTTTAGACATGGCTCTGGTTCTCCATATGGATCACGGCGGCGGTAATAATTCTACTTTTACTACACACGTTGTAACCTCTTCAGGAACCGACACATATTCAACGATCGCAGCAGCAATGGCTTCTTTGAAAGGACCGAAACATGGCGGAGCAAATATCAAAGTAACACAGATGTTTGAAGATATGAAAAAGACCGTCAGCGACTGGGAAGATAGAGATGCTGTCAGACAGTATCTGTGCGATCTTCTGGATAAAAAAGTCTTTGACCAAAAAGGACTGATTTATGGAATGGGACATGCAGTTTACTCCATTTCTGACCCGCGTGCAGATATTTTTAAAAAATTTGTGAAGCAGCTGGCAGTAGAAAAAGGATTTGAAAAAGAGTATGCACTTTATGAAATGGTAGAGCATATGGCTCCGGAAATTATCGGCGAAAAGCGCCGGATCTACAAAGGAGTAAATGCGAATGTTGACTTTTACAGCGGACTTGTATACAGCATGCTGGGACTTCCAAGTGCTCTTTATACGCCGATCTTTGCGGCGGCGCGTATTGTAGGATGGAGCGCGCATCGTCTGGAAGAGCTGAAAAATGTAGATAAGATCATACGACCGGCATACAAAGCACTGGCTCCGCACAGGGAATACATCAAGATGGAAGACAGATAAAAGTGAAACAGTGAATTTCCAGGAGGAAAATCTCATGAAAAAAGAGTTTTACTACCCTTCGGCTGACGGAGAAACCCAGATTCACGCAGTGGAATGGATACCGAAGGGTGAGGTTCGGGCAATACTCCAGATCAGTCACGGCATGGTAGAGTATATAGACCGATACGATGAATTTGTTTCCTGGCTTACCGAAAAAGGCTGGTATGTAACCGGCAACGATCATTTGGGACATGGAAAATCCGTTTCTTCGGAAGAAAAATATGGATTTTTCCATGAAACAGATGGGAACCGTTGTGTGATCGCAGATATCCACAGATTAAGGGAACGCACGGAGCAGACATATCCAGGCGTTCCTTATTTTATGATGGGGCATAGCATGGGATCCTTTTTGGTAAGACAGTATCTTTTTACATATGGAAACGGACTGGCCGGCGCAATTATAATGGGAACAGGGCATAAGAGTGCGGCTGTTTTGAATTTGGGGCAGATGCTCTGCAGGATCATTGCCGGTGTAAAGGGATGGAATTTTCGCAGCAATTTGATCAACGCACTGGGGATAGGAAGTTATAATAAAAAATTTGAACCTTGCGAAAGTAAGAAAGAATGGGTGACATCGGATCCGGAAATCAGAGGCAGATATGAAGCAGATCCTCTTTGCAGTTTTGTATTTACTGTAAATGGATACCACCAGATGTTTGAAGGCATGAAAGAGCTGACAAAAAGGAGTAACATGAAGAAAATGCCGAAAAATCTGCCTTTATTATTTGTGTCTGGAGAAAAAGACCCGGTAGGTGGTTTTGGGAAAGATGTAAAAAAGGTATATGAATCTTATCTTAAGGCCGGCATGAAGAATGCCGAGATCAGACTCTATGAAAATGACCGTCATGAGATTTTGAATGAACAGGATCGAAGAGTGGTTTATGAAGAGCTGTATCAGTGGATGGAAAGGAACCTTTCGGGATAAAAGAGCAGACTAAAACAGCGGAAACCCGCTAACCTTACGGCTACCGGGTTTCCGTTGTTGTTATAGTTATCTAAAGGAATGAGAGTAAAGTGCAACACCAAAGGACTACAAGCCCTGGTGTCTTACTTTATGAGGGGGGAGATAGTTGACTCCTGTTCAACTATCTGAACATAGTATAATCTATAAATATGTCCAAAGTATGTTAAATCTATAAAAGAAAAAGAAATTTTCTTAAAACAACCTTAAGAATTAAGAAAATTCCAATAAACTGCAAATATATGAGTCGAATTAAGAAATATTTATTCTAATTATAGCAGATAACACAGCAAAATCAAGCCCGAAGAAATTTTAATTTTCCTCTTGCAATTTTTAAAATTATATGATAATATATCTTTTGTTCGCGGGTGTAGTTCAATGGTAGAACACCAGCCTTCCAAGCTGGATACGTGGGTTCGATTCCCATCACCCGCTTATTTTTATGCCGTATTCTTGATTTTTTCCCAGAAGATGTTATACTGATATATATGCAGATATAGTCTATCGGTATGACGCTAGCTTCCCAAGCTGGAAAGGCGGGTTCGACTCCCGTTATCTGCTTAAAGATAAGCCGAGAGTGCTGAAAGTTCAGCATTCCCGGCTTCTTTTATGTTTCAGCTGTTTTGCAGACATTGGGAAAGAAAAGTAGGATGGGATTCAGGAAACCAGAGTCCCTCTCAAGTGACCGGTCAGGATATCTACAAATTCTCCGGTTGTAGGCTTGCTAAGCAGGGGACAGGGAGAAATAGTCGTTAGCAGACTCCTGTTTCCCCTCTCCCAGCAGACATTGATAACTGTGCGGAGATCGCGCTCTACACTTCCCACGCTCGTGTGGCAGATTTCCGCGATTTTGGGATAAAGTACCTTGCTGATTCCAAGCAGGTAATCCTCATCCCGAAGACAAAGATCAATTGCAATGACCAGATATCTATAACCTCGATATGTAGCACCGATTCCAAGAGAACGAACTAAATATTGAATTGCTTCCATTTGTTCGATAACTATAACTCCCTTCTTGCAGACGGGATTCCTTAATTTATCATAACTGAAAGTTACCATATTTTTATTATAGACGACATTATTCGATATAATTCGACAAAATAAGAAATCGAGGGAACGTTTTGAAAAAAGTACAATATATTATTAGTAAATGGGATCGTATGGGGAAACGGTTGTGGGAATATATGGTATTGATGTGGGCGAAATGCAGGGAAACATTAACTGGGAACAAGTGAAAAAAGAAGGCGTCCAGTTTGCGATGCTGCGGTCCGGATATGGGGCGGGAAGTATGGATGTACAGTTCCGGAAAAATGCAGAAGGGTGCGCCAGAGAGAAAATTCCCTTTGGAGTATACTGGTCTTCTTATGCCTGGACGCCCCGGATGGCACGGAAAGAGGCGGAATTTTGCATAGAAACAATAGAAGAGTATAAGTTATCCTACCCGGTTTCCTTTGTTTTTGATAAAGACTCTGTAAAATATGTGGAGACAAAGGGAATTGCTGTTACAAAAATACTGGCGACAGAGATGGCGGAAGCCTTCTGCAGACGGATAGAGGAGCTGGGATATCGGCCTATGTATTATAGTAATAAGGATTTTCTTGGCCGGATGTTTGATGAAAGTCTGCAGAAAAAGTATGCTCTTTGGTATGCACAGTATGAAGGGGAATCCCATTCAGAAAAGACTGTAATATGGCAATATACGAACAAAGGGAGGATAAGAGGGATCAAAGGGGATGTGAATGAAAATATGGCTTATTAAAAACGGCGCTGCTATGGAGCGGCGCTGTTTCTATGTTCATAATATCTTAAGAATTTCCGAAACTCCCTCTTAAAAATTACCTGCTATTCTTGTAATATATAAGGGAGGTGATGAAAATGTCAAAAATATTGGTATGTGATGATGACAAAGAAATAGTGGAGGCAATTGAAATATATCTGACTCAGGAAGGATATGAAGTAGTAAAGGCATATGACGGACAAGAGGCATTAAAGGTATTGAAAGAAACGCCGATAGACCTTCTGGTGATCGATGTCATGATGCCAAGGCTGGATGGGATCAGAGCAACTCTTAAAATCAGAGAGGAAAATAATATTCCCATTATTATTCTTTCGGCGAAATCGGAGGATGCGGATAAAATACTGGGACTGAATGTAGGGGCAGATGATTATGTGACAAAGCCGTTTAATCCACTGGAACTGGTGGCGAGAGTGAAATCTCAGCTTCGCCGCTACACCAGCCTTGGAAGCACAGTAAAAAATGAAAATGAAGCAGTGTACACAACAGGGGGGCTGTCTATCAATGATGACCTCAAGGAGGTTACCGTGGACGGGGAACCGGTAAAATTGACACCTATCGAATATAATATTTTATTGCTTCTTGTTAAAAACCAGGGGAAAGTCTTTTCTATTGAACAGATTTATGAAAGTATATGGAACGAGGATGCAATCGGGGCGGATAATACAGTAGCGGTGCATATCCGGCATATCCGGGAGAAAATTGAAATTAATCCAAAAGAGCCCCGGTATTTAAAAGTCGTATGGGGAGTCGGCTATAAGATAGAAAAACTTTAGGAGGGAGCTATTATGAAAAACTGGTACAAATCAGCGCCGTTGAAAGGGATTCTTCTGGTGATCCAACATGTACTGGTTATCCTGGCGGCTGTCAGTTTCGTGTGGTTGGCGGCATATCCGGGAATCACACAGGATATTCTTTCAGAAAAAAATGTGGAAAATTATGAAGAGTCCCAGGGATTTGGAAGAGAAGTGCTCGCGGATTCACAGAATGCGCTGGCTATACTTATGGAAAAGGAACAGCTGGAGACAAATGGAAAGCTGGATGAAAATAAAATTGTAGATATCAGGGAACTGTCGGATCATTCGACAATAAGCGGAGAGAACAAAAACGGTCTTGCATACCGCCTGGGTGAGTTGAATGACTGGGGAATCCGCAGGGAGAATGGAGAGATCGCCACCTCGGAAGAGGGGGGGTATAATTCGATCATCGTCTGTGAAAAGCAGGGCGGCGGATATCAATATTTTTATTACGATGAATTTCGTGAATTGATTGAAAACGGCTCTCTTTCCTTTGTGGAAGATTCGGAAACCACAGTGACGCAGGAAGATGTGCTGGAATGGCTGCGGGACGGGTCGTTTTACAAAGGCGCTACCGGATGGTCGTCAGAAGCGCTTATTGACAGAAATAACCAGATCCAGTACCGGACATTCTGGAATTATGACGGGTACTGGATAGATGAGGCATATGCTCCGGTGGGAGCCCAAAATATCCTGGAAGTTGTCAATAACAATCCAGAATGGAACGGGAAGCTGCAGGAGGCGTTTTATCTGCTTGATGCAAGTATTGGCACCATCAGAAGCGACATGGTCAATTATGAAGAAATGGGAAATTTCTGGACAGAAGGAAACACCAATCTGACCTATTTGTATGCTGATACCGCTGATAAAACCATATATACAAATAAAGAAGAATATAAGGATTACGGTAAGCTGGAGGAGAATCTTCAGAAATTGACAAGCAGCGGACGTTTCGCATTGGTAGAACCAAAGCTTGCGGATTTTCAGTCAAATATCAACGGGGCAGATGCGAATGAGTGGACACATGTGATCTCGGAAATGTGCGGCAAAAAGGATGATTTTGTTTATGCAGTCAATGTAGATACCGATTTTCCGGTCCAGGATAGTTACTACAGTCAAAATGTGCTTTATGAGGAGTACGGACCGCAGATCACGGGAATGCTTGTTATGGGAATCCTGTCAGTGATCGGAATTATTGCTGCATTTGTCTGGCTTACGATCGTGGCGGGACGGACGCCGGAAGATCAGGAGATACATCTGAATTTACTGGACCGTATAAAAACAGAACTTATGGCAGTGATCTCCGTAGGTGTGTGGGTATTCATCATATATTTGATTACGGATATTTACTCTTATTCATCGTCGTATTCGACAGTGGAAGCCTATAGTGAGAACTCTTATGCTGCAGTGCTGAATGTTACTGCTTCGGATATTGTGCTGGTAAGTATCATAGCCCTCTTAAGCTGCATGATCTTTATGACAGCATATTTAAGCCTGGTCCGCCGCATCAAGGCGAGAACGCTCTGGAAAAACAGTATATTGAAGTGGCTGGTGCAGGTGTTTGGAAAAGTGGTACGGCACATGGGCGAAATATGGAGAACCGTGCTGGTACTGGCAGGAATTGCATTCCTGAATATTCTGGGCATTGGGACAGCCTCCGGACCGGTGGTCCTTTTAATGGTCATTGCAGATCTGGCTGGTGCTGTTTATATGGTCTATCAGGCAGTGGGAAGACACAAGATCGGCCGGGGAATAGAGAGGATTGCAAAAGGTGAGGTTGACTACAAAATCCCTTTGGAAGGGCTGAAAGGAGGACAAAGAGAGATCGCAGAGAAAATTAATACAATAGGAGAAGGACTGGATGCAGCAGTGGAGGCCAGTATGAAAAATGAACGCCTTAAGACAGACCTTATTACAAATGTATCCCATGATATCAAGACACCTCTTACGTCCATTATCAATTATGTGGATCTTCTGAAGAGAGAAAACTTTACGGATCCCAAGATCCGGGGGTATCTGGATATTCTGGAGGCGAAGGCACAGAGGCTGAAAACATTGACAGAGGATGTAGTGGAGGCATCCAAGGTCAGCTCCGGAAATATTTCCCTGGAATATATGGATATCAATCTGACAGAAATGATTCAGCAGACCAGCGGAGAATTTGAAGAAAAATTCCGTAAAAGACGTTTAACAGAAGTACTCAGTATTCCGAAAGAACCGGTTATTATTCGGGTTGACGGCCGCAGAATGTGGAGAGTACTGGAAAATATTTATAACAATGCGGCAAAATATGCAATGGAAGGGACAAGAATCTATGCAGATCTGAGTGTGTCAGATCAGACGGTCGTGTTCTCCTTGAAAAATATATCTGAACAGCCTTTGAATATCAGAGCGGATGAACTGACAGAACGCTTCATCAGAGGAGATGTTTCCAGAAGTACAGAAGGAAGCGGACTCGGTCTTTCCATAGCCAAGTCATTGACGACCATGCAGGGAGGAACTTTCGACCTGTATCTGGACGGAGATTTGTTCAAAGTGACGATCACCTTCCCGGAAGTCAAAAAAACCCAGGGTTAATTGCAAAAAAGGACACCACTAATGTTAAATTGGGACGTAGTAAACTTAAACTTTACTACGTCCCAATTTGATACATTTACACATTTGTTGAATTACGCTATAATATGGCTATGGAAAATTTAAGACAATTATTCAAGGACAATTTAAATACAGATTTTATCACAGCGGTATTGAGCAATCCGCGCCAAAAAGGGCACGTCAGTAAGGTGCGGGTGCGCCCTCTGATGAAAGGCGGCATGCTTTTCTTTCAGTTGGAGGAGCAGAAAGGCACCCAGGCTTTTCACAGGAATTTGAACGCAGAAGAGACTTGTGAAGAGTTGATGCAGTATATGGAAGAAATGAAGCAGATGCAGATGGAAACGAGACGGTTCTTTTTTTCTATATTAGTAAGCAAGAAAGGGAAGGTTACAATAAAGAAAAAAGCTCAGACCGGTACGGTGAAGGAAGTGGACTTTTCTCATGACAGGAAGAAGCGATATATTCTTAAAGAGGGAACGAAGATTCCGTTTCTTGTAGATCTTGGCGTTATGACGGAAGAGGGAAAGATTATAAAATCCCGTTTTGACAAATTTCGTCAGATTAATCGATTTCTGGAATTTATTGAGGATGTGCTGCCGCAGCTTCCGGGGGACAGAGAGATCACCATTCTGGACTTCGGATGCGGAAAATCCTATCTGACGTTTGCGATCTATTATTATCTCCATGAGCTGAAGGGCTATGATATACGGATCATCGGTCTGGATCTGAAGGCAGATGTCATTCGCCGTTGTAATGAACTGAGTAAAAAATACGGCTATCAGAAGCTGAAGTTCCTCGAAGGCAATATTGCGGATTATACAGGGGTAAATGCGGTGGATATGGTTGTTACACTTCATGCCTGCGACACAGCAACCGATTTTGCTCTGGCGAAGGCAGTGGAGTGGAATGCAAAAGTTATTCTGTCTGTTCCCTGCTGTCAGCATGAACTGAACGGTCAGATTCAAAATGATATCCTGAAACCTGTTCTGAAATACGGGCTGATCAAGGAGAGAATGGCGGCTTTGATTACGGATGCGCTGCGCGCGGAATACCTGGAAGGGCAAGGGTATGAAACCCAGATTTTGGAATTTATCGATATGGAGCATACCCCGAAAAATATTCTGATCCGCGGAATAAAGAACGGACAGAGACAGAGTATGGAGGCAGTGGAAAGATGTGAAGAGGCGCTTCATGTGTCTCCGACCTTGAAACATCTGCTGGAAACAGTACATGGAGTAGAAATGAAGGAGTAGTAATAGCAATGAAGAAACACCTGATCAATGCGGGGATTCTGACAGCGGTTTTTATTGCTGCTGTGATTTTGTTCAGCTACCTTACGAACAGGGGAAATAATAACATGACAGCAGATCTTGGCGGGGCAACACTCCCGTCAGTTTCTTTTTCCTGTGAAGGGTATGAAGTGAATTATCTGAACGGCTATAAAAAGGAAATGGATCTGTCCACTATGAGGGACAGCATTACCCCAGTCAGTGGAAATAAGCTGGAAATGCATATCGAATCTTATGAGAGCCGGATCCAGTCTGCAAACTGCGCGGTGTATACGCTGGACGGCAAGGAAAAGCTGGGCAAAAATACATATAATGATCCGGAAAAGACGGTAACGATAGAATTTGAGGACGGCATCCTGTCAGAAGAACGTCTTATGATCCTGACCCTTTCTGTGGATGACCGGGAAATCTATTATTATACGAGAGTGGCGGATTCGGCTGATTTTTCCATGTCCGCCTGTCTGGAATATGTATATAACTATCACAATAATGCGATGGGAAAAGTAGAAAACGTAGGAGTAGGAGCGGCCCTGGAACCTTCGGGAGAGGCGGTGACAAGTTTTTACCATGTAAATATTAATTCTGATTACGACCATGTTTCCTGGGGAGGGCTGGAACCGGCAGTGGAGGGAACGGAACGCTGGAAAATCGTGGAAGCAAATGAAACGTACACCTCCGTGCTTCTGGAATATGAAGTGCGCTGCAAAGGGGAAGAAAATGAGACAGACCTTTACACAGTAGATGAGTTCTTCCGGGTGCGGAACGTGGCCGGGACCATGTATCTGCTGAATTATGACCGGACGATGGATCAGATTTTCAATCCGGAACAGACCGTGCTAAGTGAAAATGGAATCCTGCTGGGAATTACAGACCCGGATGTACAGTATCTTGTAAGCAATGACGGAGTGAGAACGGCGTTCATACAGGCAAATGAACTGTGGTATTACAATCAGGACAGCGATGAGATGTCCCTTTTGTTCAGTTTCATGGATTCGGAAAGCGCTGATATAAGAAATCTGACAGATGAACATGAGATCAATCTCCTTTCCATGGATAAATCAGGTAATGTAACCTTTGCGGTATGCGGATATATGAACCGTGGAAGCCATGAAGGGGAAGTGGGAACTGCAGTTTACTTCTATGACTCGGAAAAGAACAGTATTGATGAGAAAGCTTTCATTCCCAGTACAAAATCAGCGGCAGTGACAGCCCAGGAGTCTGGCAATATGGTTTACTACAGTGTAGCCCGGGAAATGCTTTACGTACTCACAGGCGGTACACTTTATGAAACAGATATGGAGAAAAAAGAGACAGCTACTCTGGTGGAAAATCTGACAGACCGGCAGTACGTAACATCAGAGGACGGACATCTTTTGGCATATCAGTCTAATGGAACATTGGAGCAGGCAACTGAGATTGTTGTAAAAGATCTGGAAAGCGGAAAGGATCGTACAGTGGAGTGTCAGGAGGGAGAATGTATTCTGCCCCTTGGATTCGTCAATGAAGATTTTGTGTGTGGAACGGCGAGAACATCAGACATAGGACAAAATGTATCCGGTGAAACGATGATTCCTATGTATAAAGTAGAGATACGTGATTCGGACAATGAGGTAGTTAAGACGTATGAATCGGACAGTGATTTCGTGTCGGGAGCCGAAATAAGCGACGGAATGATCAATCTGGAACGGGTAGTGAAAAACGGAAATATCTACACAGGTATTGCATCCAGTCAGATTACGAGCAATGAAGAGAGAAAGGAAAGCAATATTTCTCTCGAGTCTTATGTGACAGAATTAAAAGAAACCCAGATGCGCCTTACATTTGTGGATGGTATTTCTGATCTGGAGCCTAAAGTTCTTAAACCGAAACAGGTATTATATGAACAGCCCACAGAGATAGAGTTTGAGGAAAAGGAAAGCCGGGACGCCTATTACGTATATGGAACGGGGTGTCTCCAGGGAGTTTATGGCAGCGCAAATGATGCGGTTTTGAAAGCGGACGAGGTGAGCGGCGTTGTCATTTCTGCCGGACAAAGTTATGTCTGGGAGAGAGGGAACCGGAGTCTTAACTATCTCACTACCGGAAAAGATGATGTTATCAATACTCTGCGGGAGCTGCTGAATGGAGGAACCGGAGCAATGGATGCGGTCAGACAGACGATCGGTGAAAACGTGCTGGATCTGTCCGGATGCACAACGGAAGAAATGCTGTATTTTGTCAGCCGGGGAATTCCTGTGGTAGGAATGACGGGAGAGGGAAGTTCGGTTATCCTGATCGGATATGATCAGACCTATGTTACTTACATTGATACAGCTTCAGGCAGCCGAAGCGCCATCTCTTATGAGCAGATGGACGCTGCGCTTGCAGGGACAGGACGCGCGTTTGTGAGCTGCATTCCGTAAACCGCTGCTGCGACAGCGTTACATAAAAATATAATACAGAAGAAATTGCCGAAGTGGCCGGAGAGAAATTGACGGACGTTTCGGCAGTTTTTTATTTCTGAAATCTTTCTGTCAGTAAAGTCTCAATTCACACTTCCTTCACCAAAAAGATATTGAATATCACCAAAAACACAACTATAATGGTATAAAAGAAAAAGAATACCTTGAAGGTATGCAAAAGGAGAATTATGACAGAGATATTGATTTGCGGGTGCACTGAGCTGTTTACGGAAGATGCCCTTCTCCGTCTGGCGGAAGAGTATCGTGTGGTGATCGCGGGACCTTCGGCAGTATCAGGAAACCAGAAACATATAACAGCATATAAGACATCACCGACAGAGGAAAAGTTCCGTCAGTTGTTTGATGTATATAGCTTCCAGACCATTTACTATGTGAGCGGGTATACAGACGGGGGAAATGGTCTCTTTGGTGAAACACAGCAGCTGGAGCAGGTTATGCTGGAATGCAGCCGTTCGCGGGTGGATAAGCTGGTTGTTTTTTCGACGGTGGACAGTCAGAATTATATGGCCAGTTATGGGAAACAAGGTGAGCTGTTAAAGGTTAAATGAAAAACTAATTTCCACCATCGGATCTTATCGATAAATAAAGGATT
>NZ_JAYAZJ010000066.1:0-40536 GCF_037273965.1 Claveliimonas sp.
AGCAGCATCCGGTAATCCTGGAGTCCATGGAGTTCCCGGAACCTGTTATCGAGCTTGCTATCGAGCCTAAGACAAAGGCTTCCCAGGGTAAACTTGGTGAGTCTCTTGCAAAACTTGCAGAAGAAGACCCGACATTCCGTGCTCATACAGATCAGGAAACAGGTCAGACGATCATCGCCGGTATGGGTGAGCTCCACCTGGAGATCATCGTAGACCGTCTGCTTCGTGAATTTAAGGTAGAAGCTAATGTAGGTGCACCACAGGTTGCTTACAAAGAGGCGTTTACTAAAGCAGTTGATGTAGACAGCAAGTATGCAAAACAGTCTGGTGGACGTGGACAGTACGGACATTGTAAAGTAAAATTCGAGCCAATGGATGTCAACGGTGAGGAGACATACAAGTTCGAGTCTACTGTAGTCGGAGGAGCAATTCCGAAGGAATACATTCCGGCAGTAGGCGAAGGTATCGAAGAAGCAATGAAATCCGGTATCCTCGGCGGATTCCCGGTAGTCGGACTGCACGCTACTGTTTATGATGGTTCTTACCATGAAGTCGACTCCAGTGAAATGGCATTCCATATTGCCGGATCCCTGGCATTCAAGGATGCGATGAAGAAAGCTGCTCCTGTACTTCTTGAGCCTATTATGAAGGTAGAAGTAACTATGCCGGAAGAATACATGGGAGATATCATCGGTGATATCAACTCACGCCGTGGACAGATCGAAGGTATGGATGATCTGGGCGGAGGAAAGATCGTACGTGCACACGTACCGCTTTCCGAAATGTTTGGCTATTCCACAGACTTACGTTCCAGAACACAGGGACGTGGTAACTACTCTATGTTCTTCGAGAGTTACAAACCGGTTCCGAAATCTGTTCAGGAAAAAGTTCTGTCAGGAAAAAATGAATAATTCCCGCGCATTTTCTTTGAAAAAGTGCGAAAAAGGCTTGAAAATCAAGGGGATATGAAATATAATCAGAAATAGCCGAGTAAACTGAAAAATCATGAAAAATGCCCGAAAGGGCGGTTGAATAAGGAGGACATTCAAAATGGCAAAAGCTAAATTTGAAAGAACAAAACCACATTGTAATATTGGTACCATCGGCCACGTTGACCATGGTAAAACAACTCTTACAGCAGCTATCACAAAAGTTCTTTCCCACAGAGTATCTGGTAACGCAGAGGTTGCATTCGACAACATCGATAAAGCTCCGGAAGAAAGAGAACGTGGTATCACAATTTCTACAGCTCACGTTGAGTATGAGACAGAGAAACGTCACTACGCTCACGTAGACTGCCCGGGACATGCTGACTACGTTAAGAACATGATCACAGGTGCTGCTCAGATGGATGGAGCTATCCTGGTTGTTGCTGCTACAGACGGTGTTATGGCTCAGACAAGAGAGCACATCCTTCTGTCTCGTCAGGTAGGTGTACCTTACATCGTTGTATTCATGAACAAATGTGATATGGTAGATGACGAAGAACTTCTTGAATTAGTAGAGATGGAAATTCGTGAACTGCTTGATGAATATGAATTCCCGGGAGATGACACACCGATCATCCAGGGATCCGCTCTGAAAGCTCTGGAAGATCCAGACGGAGAGTGGGGAGATAAGATCATGGAGCTGATGGATGCAGTTGATTCATATATTCCAGATCCACAGCGTGCTACAGATCAGCCGTTCCTGATGCCTGTAGAGGACGTATTCTCTATCACAGGACGTGGAACAGTTGCTACTGGTAGAGTAGAGCGTGGTGTTCTGCATGTATCTGACGAAGTTGAAATCGTTGGTATCCATGAAGAGAAGCAGAAAACAGTTGTAACAGGTGTTGAGATGTTCCGTAAGCTGCTTGACGAGGCTCAGGCTGGTGATAATATCGGTGCTCTGCTTCGTGGTATCCAGAGAACAGACATCGAAAGAGGTCAGGTTCTTGTTAAACCAGGTTCTGTAACATGCCATACAAAGTTTACAGCACAGGTTTACGTTCTGACAAAAGATGAAGGTGGACGTCATACTCCATTCTTCAACAACTATCGTCCACAGTTCTACTTCAGAACAACAGACGTAACAGGTGTTTGCAACCTGCCGGACGGCGTTGAGATGTGCATGCCTGGTGACAACGTAGAAATGTCAATCGAACTGATTCACCCAGTTGCTATGGAGCAGGGACTTCGTTTCGCTATCCGTGAAGGCGGACGTACAGTAGGATCAGGACGTGTTGCTACAATCATTGAGTAATCATTGACAGGAGTAATATAAAAATTTACCCTCAGAGAGCTATGCTTTCTGAGGGTTTTTGACTTTGCAATGCTGTTTAAAAGGAGGGATTCCATGAAGATCGCACAGATACAGTCCCGTGTTTATAGTGATAAGAAGAAAAATATAGAACAGCTAAAGTTGTATCTCGAAAAAACAGAACCGGAAGAGCCGGATATTGTAATGCTGGGAGAAATGTTTAACTGTCCCTATGAAACGAAGCAGTTTCCGCTTTATGCAGAGGAAGAAGGGGGAGAGACATGGACGATGCTAAGTCATCTTGCAAAGGAATACGGGATTTACCTTGCAGCAGGATCTGTACCGGAAATTTCAGACGGGAAAATATACAATACTGCCTATGTTTTCGACAGAAAAGGGAGACAGATCGCAAAGCATAGAAAAGTTCATTTGTTTGACATTCAGGTAGAGGGCGGACAGCAGTTTAAGGAGTCGGAAACACTGGCAGCGGGGGATAAATGCACATTATTTTCTACAGAGTTTGGAAAAATCGGACTCTGTATCTGCTTCGATTTCCGATTCCCGGAACTGGCAAGGATGATGGTACTTGGGGGAGCGAAAATGATTCTGGTCCCGGCCGCTTTTAACATGACTACCGGACCGGCGCATTGGGATGTAATGTTCCGCGGCCGGGCTGTGGACAACCAGTGTTTTGTGGCGGGTACTTCCAGTGCAAGAGATACAGGAGCCTCTTATGTTGCCTGGGGGCATACCCTTCTGGTATCTCCATGGGGAGATGTCATTGAAGAGATGGAGGGAGAAGAAGGATACATTATCCATGACGTTGATCTGAAAGAAGCAGATAGTATCCGCAGGCAGCTGCCGCTTCTTTCGGCGCGCCGGACGGATATATACCAGAGCGAAAATGGAGCAGAATTTTAATGATAAAAAATTAACGAAAAAATCGAAAATATAAACTGCATATTTGGACAGTTTTCATCTTGCTTTTTGAATTAAAAGTTCTATAATAAAATTAAATTGATAAATAATTAACAATAAAAATTGTAGGAGGGTGTTACTATGGCAAGATTAAGACTGATGCGTGCTCCGCAGAAATATGTGCAGGGAAAAGATTCTCTTTTGAGTTTCTATGAAGAGATGAAAGAGCTGGGAAACAAATGGCTGTTTATTTGTTCAAAAAGCGGACATAAAATGTGCCATGACAAGATTGAAAAAAGTTTCGGCACTGCAGATGACAGCAGGTGCTATGAAATCTTTGGCGGTGTTTCCAGTGTCGGTGAAATTGAAAAAATGAGAGCGATTGTCCGTGAGAAGGGGATCAATGTTGTAGTTGGCGTGGGCGGAGGTTCGGCTATAGATACGGCCAAGGCAACTGCTTACTATGAAAAGCTTCCGGTTGTCATTGTTCCTACTGTTGTGGCAACAGATGCCCCCTGTACCGGCCTTTCTGTTATTTATAATGACGATGAGACTTTTAACAGTTATCTGTTTTATCCGAAAAATCCGGAGGCAGTCATTGTGGATAGTGATATCATTGCCAAGGCGCCCGTGAGATTCCTGGTTGCCGGAATGGGAGATGCTCTGGGCACTTATTTTGAGGCCAGGGCCTGCCAGAGGACAGATGCCCCCAGTCTGGAATTTGGAGGAATTACAAGATCGGCTATGGCTCTTTGCGGTCTGTGTTATGAAACATTGAAAGAATACGGGGCAGCGGCAAAACATGCCTGCGAAAATCAGGTTGTTACTCCTGCTCTGGATGCGATTATCGAAGCGAATGTATATTTGTCCGGTGTCGGTGCAGATAACGGCGGTCTGGCTGTAGCTCATTCCTTCTACAATGGACTGACAGCTCTTGGCGGACACAGCGCTCCTCATGGAAATTGTGTGGCATATGGTACTTTGGTACAGCTTGTTCTGGAAGGGGCATCCAAAGAAGAATTTAAAGAAGTGCAGGATTTCTGCATGGAAGTAGGGCTTCCGATTACTCTGGAAGAGCTTGGAGTTACAAAGAAAGAAGAAATTGAGGTAATTGCGAAGAATGCATGTGCAGAGGGAGAATCCATTCATAACATGGTAGCGGATGTAACGCCGGAGCAGTTATATGATGCGATTGTTGCGGCAGATTCTCTTGGAAGAGCCAGAAAATAAAGGAAATAAAATTCCGGCTGTCAGGAAGACGGCCGGAACTGTATACGGGGAATGTACTGTGGAAGGAGTTTCCGGCGCAGTGCATTCCTTTTTATATTTGTGCCAATAAACACACCTTGAGATTTGCCGGATGATTCGAAACCAGTGAGGCTGTAGCGCATATCCACGGTATCAAAACGAAGATGGCACTGTCCTGTATTAAGGATCCCTTTTGACCGGCAGATGTCTCCAAATTCTCCCCGGACAAGCTGCTCTAAAAAGAGAAGAAGAGCAGAGCTGTTTTCCAGAGAAATGCCGGATAGAGTGAAGCTGTCAAGATCAGACTTTGCCTCTCCTTTATTTTCTATTATATTTCCGCTGAAGTCCGTTTCCAGAAGACTTTCCCACCAGGAAGAGTCAAGATAGGAATAGTGCTGGGCCTGGATCCTGGCATCCGGCGCTGTCTTTTGAACTTTTTGCACAAATTCGTCGGTTTCTTCAGGTGTATGGAAATCCCGCTTGGATATTATGATAGTTCCGGCGGATTTCAATTGATCTTGAAAAATTTCCTCATAGTCATGCATATAGCGGTCAAAGCAGTTGGCATCCAGAATAGTCACGGGGCGAAGCAGAGTGATACGCTCATATTCGATCTGCCGGATATTCTGGATGACATTGCTTAGCATACCGACGCCTGTAGGTTCCACAATGAGATACTCCGGATCCAGAGTGTTGGCAATGGTCAGGATGGAAGATGCGAAATCTGCTTTCATTGTGCAGCAGATACATCCTTCTGTCATTTCCCAGATATTTAGTTTTTCGTTATCCTGGAGAAAGGTTTCATCCATATTTGTCTCGCCGTATTCGTTTTCCATGACAACAAAATCACGGTCCAGTTTGCGGGACATCTCTTTTATAAAGGTGGTCTTTCCGGCGCCAAGAAATCCGGATACGATCAGTATCTTCATGTGTTATAATCCTCCATGGGGCAGTTAATCTTCGATTTTTACAACTGGTTTGATCAGATCCTTCGGTTTGTCACGCATCATGAACAGAGCTTCTTCCAGATGTTCCCAGCCTTCAAATACGTGGGATACAAGAGGATGTACGTCAAGTTTTCCGGCAGAGACAAGTGCGCCCAGTTTTTCCATACGGAGACGTCCGCCTGGCATCAGTCCGCCGTTGATCTGTTTGTGTCCCATGCCGACGCCCCATTCAGCGCGGGGGATGTTTACATAGGTTCCGCTTCCGAGATAATTTACATTTCCGATTTTTCCGCCTGGTTTCAGGGCTTTAACAGCGGATTCAAACGTTTCGCATCCGCCTCCGGCAACGATCACCTTATCTACGCCTTTTCCTCCTGTCATGGCAAGAACCTGATCTTCTATAGTTCCATCTTTATAACTGATAAAATCAACAGCGCCGTATCCTTTGGCTGCTTCTACACATGCCGGGCGTGTGCCGACTGCAATGATCCTGGATGCGCCTCTTAAATTTGCACCCGCAACAGCCATAAGGCCGACCGGGCCGATTCCGATTACAAGAACGGTATCTCCAAACTGTACGTCTGCCAGTTCTACGCCGTGGAATCCGGTAGGAACCATATCAGACAACATACATGCGTCTACCGGAGTAATGTTGTCAGGCAAAAGTGCGAGATTGCCGTCGGCATCGTTTACATGGAAATATTCGGAAAATACGCCGTCTTTAAAGTTGGAGAATTTCCATCCTGCAAGCATTCCGCCGGAGTGCATGGAGTATCCTGCCTGGGCTTCCAGAGAGTTCCAGTCAGGTGTAATGGCCGGAACAAGAACACGGTCTCCGGGTTTGAAATCCTTTACGAGAGAGCCTACTTCTACAACTTCAGCACAGCATTCATGTCCAAGTATCATATTGTGACGTTCTCCGATGGCGCCTTCCCAGAGAGTGTGAACATCGGATGTACAGATGGCAACTGCCAGTGGTTTACAAATGGCATCCAGTGGTCCAAAGTCAGGTTTTTCCTTTTCGATCCAACCGGATTCCCCGATTTTAAGCATTGCATAGCCTTTCATATCGTTCCCTCCTTTTACTTTTTGAAATTGATAATTTATCTCATTATAACAGGACGCCTATGAAAAGTAAATAAAAAACAGAAAATTAACAATAATTTATTAAGTTTGTAGAAAATATATCAAATAGAATATAATATTTTGAATATATGAAGAAAAATGTGACAGATAATCCAGCATATAAGGGAGAATCCGACAGTCTCTTTTTTCCCTGCGGAGTCCTCCTATATGGTATAATAACCACATCGTGGTTATTATACCTGCGCATAAAGCGGTTTCTGCGGAACCGCAGAAATCCGCTGCGCATCCGCCCGGGGCAGCCGTAACTGCGGCAGCAGTTATGGTATAATAACCACATCGTGGTTATTATATCTGCGTGATTCACGGCCTGAAAAGTAAAAATTGATTACGAGGAGGATGAGAGAAATGGAGAGTGGAAAAATTATACAAGTGGAGGAAAAAGTGCCATTTCGGCTTTTGGTTCCGCTTAGTATTCAGCACATGTTTGCTATGTTTGGGGCGTCGGTCCTTGTACCCTTTATGTTTGGAATCAGCCCGGCAGTTGTATTGTTTATGAATGGTGTGGGCACACTTTTATTTATCGCTATCACAAAGGGAAAGGCGCCTGCTTATCTGGGATCGAGTTTTGCCTTCCTTGCTCCGGCTGGGCTGGTGATCGATAAAATGGGATATGAGTACGCGCTGGGCGGATTTGTGGCAGTCGGATTCTGCGGCTGCGTTCTGGCGCTGATCATTTATAAATTTGGATGTGATTGGATTGACGTTGTACTGCCTCCGGCTGCTATGGGTCCGGTGGTGGCTTTGATCGGCCTGGAGCTTTCCGGTTCTGCAGCAAGCAATGCGGGACTTTTGGATGAAAAGATCAGCACCAGCAATATCATTGTATTCGGAGTAACATTGGGAGTTGCTGTATTTGGCTCCATCCTATTTAGGAAATTCCTTTCGGTTATTCCGATTCTGATTGCTGTCATTGCCGGATATATCGCCGCTATTTTATGCGGGATTGTAGACTTTACCGCCGTTTCAGAGGCATCTTTATTTGCACTGCCTAATTTTATGCTTCCGAAATTCAGTGCAGAAGCTATTATTACAATCTTGCCGGTTATTCTTGTGATCACGTCTGAGCATATCGGGCATCAGGTTGTTACCAGCAAGATCGTGGGAAGGGATCTTCTGCGGGATCCGGGGCTTCACCGGTCTTTGCTGGGGGATAATTTATCTACCATGCTTTCCGGTCTGATTGGCGCGGTTCCGACTACAACATATGGAGAAAATATCGGAGTCATGGCAGTAACCAAGGTGTACAGTGTAAGAGTCATTGCCGGCGCCGCGGTTCTGTCTATTATCTGCTCCTTTGTCGGCAAACTTTCCATGCTGATCCAGACAATTCCGGGACCGGTTATCGGAGGGATATCCTTCCTTCTTTACGGAATGATCGGAGCATCCGGTATCAGAATCCTTGTAGATTCCAGGGTGGATTACGGGCGGTCCAGGAATCTGACACTGACCAGTATTGTATTTGTGACAGGCTTGTCCGGAATTGCGGTAAATATCGGAAATATCCAGCTTACCGGCATGGTTCTGGCATGTATTGTAGGTATGATATTAAGCCTTATTTTCCACCTGCTGGATAAACTGAATCTGACAAATGACAGGGAATAGCGGTGTTAAATGAATCCGGCTATTTATGCCGGAAAAAAGAATAAAACAAGAATAAAAATTTCTCCATCTGCAGAACCTGTAAAGAGAAACAGTACAGACAGGAGGCTTTTCATATGCTGGAGGAATTGAAAAAAGAAGTCTATGAGGCAAATATGCTCCTTTTGCAGTACGATCTTGTGACATTTACCTGGGGAAATGTAAGCGGGATCGATCGGGAAAAGGGGCTTTTTGTTATTAAACCAAGCGGAGTAGAGTATGGACAACTTGCTCCGTCAGATATGACAGTTGTGGACCTGGAGGGAAACAGAATAGAAGGAAGATACCGGCCTTCTTCCGATACGGCAACCCATGCGGTGCTGTACCGGCGATTTCCGGAAATAGGAGGCGTGGCTCATACCCATTCTGTCTGGGCAACCAGCTGGGCACAGGCGGGCCGGGACATTCCATGCTATGGGACGACTCACGCAGATCATATTTACGGGGAAGTGCCTTGCGTGAGAGAACTGACTCCAAAAGAAATTGATGAAGATTACGAAAAAAATACCGGACTTCTGATTGCGGATGAATTTTCTTTGCGCAATATAGGCTACCTGGCGACCCCGGCAGTCCTGTGCAGAAATCATGGTCCCTTTGCCTGGGGGAAAAATGCCGGAGAGGCCGTATATCATGCAGCAGTTCTGGAGAAAGTTGCCCGGATGGCAGCGCTTTGTGAATGGATCAATCCCGGAAATGAACCGGCTTCCCAAAACCTGCAGGACAAACATTATTACAGAAAACATGGCGAAGATGCCTATTACGGACAAAGAAAATGAAGGATGGAAAAGAGAAAGGAGCGGCAGGGGGACTAAAGCTCCACGCCTGCCGCAATATCTTCCAATACTTCCTCTACAGAATCTGTTACATAGGTGGAATAGTATGCAATACCGGGAGCAGCGCTCGACATAGCATAACTTGTACCTGCAAGCTGCAGCATCTCCACATCGTTATATTGGTCTCCGAAGGCGACGCATTCCTCCGGCTTTATGTGCAGATGATCCATAAGAACCTGAAGGGCGATGCCTTTGTTTGTGCCTGGCGCGATAAAGTCCACCCATCTGTTTCCGGAAGTGACAATCTTTATTTCGGAAGAAAACAGTTGTTTCATATAAGCTTCGCAGTCAATACTTTTCTCAAAATGAAGAACGGCTATTTTCAGAAAAGGCTCAGGCACATCTGTTTTAAGGTTTTCTACCTGCATAACATCGAATTTCATCTCATCCAGAAGATAATGTATGAATCTGGGATCGGAAGAATCTGTATAGAGAGTTTCCACTCCTGATACAATACAGTTGCAGCCCGGATAATTGTGGACAGCATCGATGATGCGCATGGAAAGGTCGTGATCTATGGATGACCGGGAAAGCATCTGGCCGTTGTGGATACACAGAGAGCCGTTTTCTGCAATATAGGAAATGCGATCGGCAAAAGGTGCAAAAAGTCTCCTTAAGTTGTTGTACTGTCTTCCGCTGGCAGCAGTAAAATGGATGCCATTGTCGAGAAGTTTTTCGATCAGCTCTATCGCCTGCCGGCTTACTGTCTGTGCACCTTTTTGAAGCAGAGTTCCGTCAAGATCGCTGGCTATTAATTTTATCATAGTTCTGTTACACTCCTTTAAGATAGACATTGCTATTCATACAGCAAGACATTATAATGAAGTTGGGATCAAAAGCCCCAACCACTTTTGAGCAAGCTCATGTGGGCCGGGACCTTTTGAGCCTGGGATTATTATAATATAAGAGCAGAAATTTTTAAAGCAAAGATTGGAGACGAGGACATGAAAATAGGAATAGGAAACGATCATTCAGCAGTAGACATGAAAAATGAAATCGTGAAGTTTTTACAGGATCTTGGCTATGAAGTAGTAAATTATGGGACAGACTCCACCGAGAGCTGTCATTACCCGGTATATGGAGAAAAAGTTGCAAGGGCTGTGGTATCCAAAGAAGTGGATCTTGGAATTTTAATATGCGGTACAGGTGTCGGAATATCTCTTGCAGCCAATAAGGTGAAAGGCGTAAGAGCAGTTGTATGCAGTGAGCCGTACACAGCAAGATTATCAAAACAGCACAATAATACCAACATTCTTGCTTTTGGCGCAAGAGTCATCGGCATTGAGCTTGCGAAGATGATCATAGAGGAGTGGCTGAATGCAGAGTTTGAGGGCGGACGGCATCAGGAGCGTATCGATATGATCACGGCGATTGAAGAGAGGGAAAGATAAAAAAATAGAAGCAGAAACAGTAAAAGTAAAAGGAAGCAGACCACATGGTGATTTGCTTCCTTATTTTATTCTTGGGAAAAACCCCGCTTAACACAGTGCTCCATCACCGATTCCATCTGGGGGGATACCCATTTGTTCCGATGGTACAGGAGCTGTTTCCACACTTCGATTTCCAGGTCTTCCACGGGAAGAAGAACCAGCTTTCCCTCGGCAACTTTTTTTGCGGTTACATAATCCGGAAGAAGAGAAATTCCAAGGTTTTGTTCCAGTAAAGCACAGATAAGATCTGTGCTTCCGATTTCCAGAATAGGATGAATTTCCAGAGACATCTCTGCCAGCCGCTCATCCAGAAGGCGGCGGTAGCTCATTCCCTTTTCTGTCAGGATAAAAGGATGGCTGCAAAGATCCCGGACAGAAAGCTTTGCTCCGAGGGGAAGGGGATACCCGGCGCCGGCTGCAAAGTGTACGCCTACTCGTTCTTCTTTTACGATCACATATTCTGTATTGTAGATATGGCTGTCCAGGGTGAGAACAAGATCTGCCTCGTTGTGGTCTACGAGCGTCAACATTTCACCGGTTCCGGCGGTGATAATTTTCAGTGCAATCTCAGGATAATTTTTTTTAAAAGAAGCATAATTTTTGCTGAAAATGGAACTGCACAGAGAATCTGCCATTGCCAATCTTACATGACCGCGGATGGTTCCTGTTTCCTGCATGTTTTCCTGAAGTTCCGAAGTCAGTTTGTTGACTTTGTGAGCGTAATCCAGGACTTCCCGGCCTTTTTCAGTTAAAGCTATGGTGTGATTGACACGTTCGAATAACTGGGAATTTAATTCACGCTCCAGCTGTCTGATCTGAAAGGAGACAGTGGACTGAGAAAATCCCAGCTTTTCGGCTGCTTTTGTAAAACTGTTCAGTTCGGCTACATAGATAAAAGTTGTCAGATTTTTGATATCCATTCTGTTACCGCCTTTACCATCTAATTTTTAGATTCATATCATTATAATTATTAATTTTACAGATGTTCCTTTCTATTATATACTATGGGGAAGAGAAAAACAAATACAGTGTCATTCAATAATGGTGCGAGAGAGAAAGGATACATATAATGGAGATTTTAAACGCGGCCGGTCAGGCGGTTGTGCGATTTTTTGAAACAATTTATGCGATGTTATGGGGAGATATTGTAACTATCCCTCTCCCGGGAGGAAGCAGTCTGGGATTATCGCTGCTGGTTATTATCCTCGTTCCGGCAGGCATATATTTTACAGTACGTACTAAGTTCCTGCCGTTTCGACTTTTTCCGGAAATGATCAGGGTTACGGTGGAAAACAGGACTTCTGCAGAACAACATGGAATTTCCGGTGTGCAGGCGCTGATCGTATCTACGGCTACCCGGGTAGGAATGGGGAATCTGGTAGGAGTTGTTGCGGCTATATCAGCAGGAGGCGCCGGAGCAGTATTTTGGATGTGGGTTATTGCCCTTCTTGGATCGTCTACAGCATTTGCAGAAGCGACTCTGGCCCAGATATATAAAGAAAAAGATCCTCTTTATGGAGGATATAGGGGAGGACCGGCTTACTATATTCATGCTTTGTTTATTACAAATAGGGGGAGCAAAAGAAAGAAATCTGTGATAGCAGTTCTGTTTGCTCTTTCCGGTCTTCTTTGCTGGTGCGGAATCAGTCAGGTCATCGGAAATTCGGTATCGTCTGCATTTGACAATGCATTCCATATCCCGCCTCTTTACTCTACCGTTGTACTGGTAGTTTTGGCGGCTGTGATCGTTCTTCGGAAAAATGCGACAGTAAAGGTACTGGATATCATGGTGCCTGTTATGGCAGCTTTGTATTTTATTATTACTATTTTTATCATTGTCATAAATATCCCACAGCTTCCGGCCGTGTTTGCCAGAATTTTTGAGGAAGCGTTCGGGATCCGTCAGGTGGCGGCAGGAGGGTTTGGCGCAGTTTTGATGAACGGAGTGAAAAGAGGGCTTTTCTCCAATGAAGCAGGATCCGGATCAGCTCCCTGTGCAGCGGCGGCAGCGGATATCAGCCATCCGGCGAAAGAGGGGCTTCTGCAGGCTCTTGGAGTATTCATTGATACTCTGGTGATCTGCACCTGTACTGCAATGATCATGCTTCTGACTCCGGAGGAATTGACAAATGGTCTGCAAGGAATGGATCTTCTGCAGACGGCCATGAGTTATCATCTTGGAGAATTTGGAGTCATATTTATTGCTGTGATTTTGTGGCTGTTCAGTTTTTCTACCTTTATTGGGATTCTGTTCTATGCCCGTTCCAATGTAGCCTACCTGTTTGGAGATAACTGGAGATCACAGACATTGTACAAGATTCTGGCGCTTGTTATGTTGTTTATCGGCGGGCTTGCGGCATATACTTTTGTGTGGGATCTGGGAGATACAGGCATCGGACTGATGACAATATTCAATATGATCGCTCTTGTTCCGCTGGCGAAAGAAGCGGTAGGATCATTGAAAGATTATGAGAGAAAGAAAAAAGAATCCCGGCAATAGCCAAAAAGCGGGCATATCTCGAAATATGATATGCCCGCTTTACTATGACAATTGTTTCAATCTGTACCCGCAGGAGTACATCTCATTACTGTGTTTTTTTGCGGCGGATCACGATGACAGAGGCAGAGCCTGCCGCCGCCAGCGCCAGCAGCAGATACAAACCGTAATCACTGCTGTCTCCGGTTCTTGCTGCTTTTTTTACAGAAGCAGCCTGTACATCCGTGCCGTTACCTGCACCGGGTTTTTGACCATCGCCTGCACCGGGATCCTGGCTGCCATCCGGATTTTTGTCACCATCGGGGTTCTGACTGCCATCCGGATTCTTATCGCTGTCCGGGTTCTGAGTATCCTCCGGTTTTTGTTCATCATCCGGATTAACGGATCCTGGATCATAGGCTTCGTTTGCTGCTGCATTGTAGACGGCAACTGTTCCGGATACCTCGCACGCAGCCAGGAGATATGCGTTTCCGTTCCAGCTCTTGTCTGCAGGGATGAAGCACAATCCCTCCGGCGAATTGTCGCCTGCGATATCTGCGCTGAAGTCTCTGGAATTGATATAGTTTGCAAAGACGCTGTTTGCCGGATCCGTAATATCGTAGGCCATTACGCCGCCGACTCTTTCAAGTCCTACGAATGCATAGGTCTTATCACCTACTGTTCCGACTGTGATGCTCTCGGACTCGGGGCCTTTCTTTCCGGAGCGGTCGTCGATGTCTGTGTTGTCGTTGGAGCAGTTGAAGAACTCCGGTACATAGACGGCTGTCTTTGCTTCAAAGTCGCTTCCGCTGCCGAACACTTCGGTCAGTCCGTTTCCATCTGCCTTATATATAGTGAAGGAGCGTCCGCCGAAGAGATAGTCAAGGTTTGTATCCAGCCCATCGTAATCGCTGCTGTCAAAGAATACTACTTTTCCTGACAGACCGCTGTTGTTCGCTGTGATCTTTCCTGTCAGGGAAGTTTCTCCGTCTTTAAAGTTTCTCTCCACCTCATTGAGATAGTCGCCCCATTCTCTGGAGTCGCCTTCGTTTGCGGTTACTACATAGTCTGTGCCGCCTACAGAGTAGAGCGCAATGCTGTCCGGCATGCGGATACCGCGAAGGGACTCGTAGGTCTTCGGATTATAGGCTTCGTCCTTTTTGTCGATATCAACTGCCACAGTGCTGTAGTCCTCATAGCCGGCGGAATAGATGCCTGTCACTTTAAGGCTGCTTAGATCAATGGCTGCGATAGCGTTTGCCTCCTGAAGGGTTACGTATGCCGCATCGTTTCCTGCCGCGATATATTCAGGTTCCAAATCTGCTGACGGATCTGCGCCTTTCTTCAGTACGATTCCAGCATTTACAAGAGCCTGTCTTGCGCCTGCGCTATCATATGTCTCGAATCCGACATTTACCGCACTTCCGTCTGCAAGAGAGAGCACAGTTACGGTTCCTTTGGGATCGGCCGCCCCTTCAGCGTACCCTTCCCTTGGCTCCCCTTCGTTCGCTGTCAGGATCTTACTGTCATCCGGTGTGAATGTTACCATATCCGGCTGCACACCTGTTTCGTACGCCTTTTCAAACGTGAGCGTTCCGTCAGCATTACAGGTGAAGACCGCCACGCGGCCGCTGTCCGTATAGCCTGCTGCCTGGATTGCTGCTGCAAGTTTTGTACCGTCCGCAGAAACTGCGACAGACGTCATGTCACCATATGTAAATCCTTCACATGCCGCCTCGATCATGGATTTCATATCGATATCATTGCCGTCCAGCAGATCCACAGTCTCGCCGGATGTCAGTGTCTTTACAGGGATGGCGGTCAGATTGCCGGTCTGTCCGTTGATGGCGTAAGCCCATCCGGTTACGGTATTGTAGCCTACAATCTCCATCACGCCGCCGTCTGCGTTTGTCATACCTGCGTCATAACGGCCTTCCTGCGCCAGGTTCAGGGAAGCGGAAGATGTTCCGTTTTCTGCTCCTTTCGCCTTTGCTCCGCCGTCAGCGTTTTTCGTTACGCTGAAGGAGTCGATAAGCTCACTGTCCGGAGATGCACTGTCGCCTGCCAGGTTGTATACATTGACGGAAATCTTGTTTCCTGTCACATCGAATAATGCGTAGCTGGGACTGTATTCCTGGTTCCATTCCTGATTGCCGACCGGAAGATAATCAGACGGATTTTCTGCATTTTGACCCTTCAGGTATGCCTGTGACCCTTTTTCGCCGTTGGCAAGGACAGGATAATCCGCGTTGTTCTCTTTGTCTACGGAAGCAAAAGGTGTATAGTACTGCATGTCGGAGCAGCAGTTGCCGGTCAGGTAGATGGCGCCATCCGGGTCATGATAGTTGTCCAGACGTTCTGCATTTCTCTGGCCGTCTTTGAGTACGTAGCTTCTGGAGTAGACATGGTCGTGACCGCCCAGGACAAAGTCAACATCAAATTCGTCCATTACCTTTTCAAAGCCTGCATCCACATAGTTCTCGATATCAGAGTCCGCGGCGTGCTTTGCTACCGTCTGGGAGGATTTGTGGTGGGTTACGATCAGCCACTGATACTGGCCGGCATATTCCCCGGTTGCCGCATTCAGCGTGGTGCGGAAGTTGTCCACGATTCCTTTTGCCTCGTTCTCGACAGCGGCGCTGGGTACGCTGGCGTTTCCGGCGTTCTCTTCGTCATTTCCGCCCGGATAGGCGCCGGTGTTCAGTGTGACGAAAAGGACATTGTCATAAAGATAGTAGTAGTTGCCTTTTGTTTCCATTTCCCGGCGTTCCGCAAAGTCGTACTGCCCTTCCGCGTTCGGAGTCACGCCGTTGGATTCAGAGCTATTTGCGATCTCGTCAGATGTTGCCTGGATATAGTTTCCATGGCTCTGGCTTGTGCCGTTGTTCTGCCCGCGGAAAGTGGTTTTTACCTGGGCGAGCACGCCGTTCTCATCCATACCTGCCACAGACATTTCATTTGGCAGATTGAAGTGATCCTCGAACATATAGTGGCGGTCGTGGTTTCCTACTGCAGGTGCATAAGCGATGGACGCCATCTCCTCAGGAGCAAAGAATGCTTCGTACTCGCTGGATTTGCCCCAGCTCTGGTCTTCCACCTGGTCGCCGGCGGATACTACAAGGCTGACGCCCTCGGATGCCATCTTCTTCATCATAGTTGCCCAGCCGGTCTGGTTCGTACCGTCTGACGGCTGCCAGCCCTGTCCGTCTGTGCTGCCGTTCTCTTTGATCTGCGGGTCGCTGGTGAAACCAAATTTGAAACTGCCTGCTGCCGGCGTTTTGTAGGTGTGCGCTTCGGACCATGTCTGTCCGCCGTCATAAGAAATCTGATACGTATATTCGGTATCTGCCGCCAACCCTGTGATCGAAGCCTCGCACACCATTTTCCCAGTGTCGGTGTATTTGCCTGCGTCTACCTTTGTGGGTGTTGTAAGCTCGCGCACAGTTGCATCGACAGTCTTGTCCCCGAATCTGACAATTGCCTTTTCCGTGCCTGCCGGTGCGTACCAGTTCAGGTTTACTGCGGAGCTCGTCTCTCCGGGCTGGAGAGTCAGATATTCCACGGTATTGCTGACTTCTGCGGCAGGTATCTGGAGCGTATTTACCTCCCTGGACTGGGAAACCGCTTCTTTTTGAGCCGATTCACTTTCTGTATCAGAAGCGTCGCTGTCTGTTTCTGCCTTTACATTGGAAGGAGCGCCGTTTGTACCCTGATTTTCTACATCAGCAGCCGGTTCTGTGTCGCTGCCGCCGTTTTCCTGTGTATCCTGCAGCAAATTGTCGGCCTCCCTTGTGTCCGTTCCGGCATCTGCTGCAGCGGCCTCATCGGTCAGGCCGGCTTCTTCCGCCTGGACAGATGCAGGAAAGCCCGATGTGCAGAGCATAGCGGCAGCCAGGGTAAGGGCAGCGCCTTTATGCCATCTTTTTCTCATGATATTTCCCCCTCTCAATTCTCAATAGTTGAAATTTGCACAGTTACTGTACAGTATAAATATTAAGTCGGAATGGAATTTTCTGAAAAAGTAGGTAAAATCTATGTAAATGGGCGCGGAAATGTAGAAATCCTACACAGGCCGCCGGAAACTTAACAAGGGTTTCACGTAGAATTTACATGGAGTTGATAGAGAAAATACAGAAAATAAAGGAAAATGAAAGTAAACAAGTAAACAGATGATTCGGCGGCTTGGACCGAACATATGTAAAGAAAGGAATCGATTTATGAAGAAAAGAAGATTTGGAACAGTTCTGCTCTGTCTTCTGTCCCTGGCTCTTCTTGCGACCGGATGCGCAGGTGCATCCGGTGGGCGGCAGACTAAGGAAGAGAAGGATACGTCCACAGAGGTCCTGAAAGCGGACGGGACGCTCCGTATCCTGTCCGGCTCGGAGAACAAGGAGCTGGAAACGGTGATAGACGAATGCAGCCGGGCGACCGGCGTGGAGATCGTGATGGAGTATAAAGGTTCTGTGGATATTATGCGGGAGCTGGAAAGCGGCGCAGCGGATTACGACGCTGTCTGGCCGGCCAGCAGCATCTGGATGTCCATGGGAGATGTGAACCATCTGGTGAAGCACAGTCAGTCCATCTCCATGACGCCGGTGGTCTTTGGAATCCGGGAAAGTCTGGCGGCGGAACTGGGATTTAAAGATAAGGATGTATCGGTTCAGGATATTTTGTCCGCCATCCGGGACGGAAAGATGAGTTTCTGTATGACAAGCGCCACCCAGTCCAACTCCGGAGCCAGCGCCTACATCGGCTTTTTGTATGCGCTGCTTGGCAAGCAGGAGGGAATGACGGGGGAAGACCTGCGAGGAGAGCGGCTGCAGACGGATATTACGGAACTTCTAAGCGGAGTGGAGCGCAGTTCAGGCAGTTCGGACTGGCTGAAGGATCTGTTCCTCAAGGAGGACTACGACGCTATGGTCAATTATGAGTGTCTGGTCATTGATGCCAACCGGCAGCGGGAGAGCGAAGGGAAAGAACCCCTCTATGTGGTGTACCCTTATGACGGTCTGTCTATTGCGGATTCCCCCCTCGGCTATGTGGATCACGGGGACAGTCAGAAGGAGGAGGCGTTTCAGGCTGTACAGCAGTATCTTCTCTTAGAAGAGACGCAAAGAGAGATTGAAGCGACCGGACGGCGCATCAGCGCGAATGGTGTTTCCGATGAGAACAGGGATGTTTTTAACGAAGAGTGGGGAATCAATACAGAGAAGATCCTCTCCCCTATCCAGATGCCGGATTCTGATGTATTGATGGCTGCGCTTAACCTCTATCAGACAAGCTTTAAGAAGCCTTCCCTTAATATCTATTGTCTGGATTTTTCCGGCAGCATGGAAGGAATTGGCGAAACTCAGCTTAAAGATGCCATGTCACAGATACTGCTCCAGGAGAATGCCAGCAAGAATTTTCTGCAGGCGAATGCAGGGGAGGTCAATGAGGTGATCTTCTTTGACCATACGATCCTGGATACTGAGCGGGCGGCAGATGACTCTGACGAGGCGCTGGCGCAGCTCTACCAGACAGTGGCGGACTTCCGGATTGCGGGCGGTACAGACATCTACAATGCAGTAGCCAGAGCTCTGGCAGATGCATCGTCCTATGATCTGGATAAATATACGCCCGCCATCATACTGATGACGGACGGCGTATCGGATTACAATTATCAGACATTTCAGGAGGCCTGGGAGGCCTGCGGGATCGACGTGCCTGTGTTCTCCATCACCTTTGGGGCGGCGGATCCCACACAGCTTGAGGAGCTGGCAGAAGCAACAGGAGGGCGCGTCTTTGATGGAACGCAGGATCTGACGGAGGCTTTCCGGAGCGTGAAAGGATACAATTAATCATATGAAAGATAAATGGAAAGAAATCATAAGCATCGTTATATCCGCAGTACTGGCGCTTGTATTTTTTATCGCGCTTCTTGTGGGGCTTGGTTGGAACATTTTGCTGTGCATGGGGCTTGCCCTTGTGTCCTATGCCGGTTTTCTTATGGTACTGCGCCCGGTGAGAAGGATCGGGCGGATTGACATTGAAACGCTGGGAAACGGGGAAGTTCTCCATGAAAGGCTGCAGGAAGCCGGATGCGACTTAAGGCGGATGGCAGATGCGGCCAGACGGATCCAGGCGCCGGGTCTTAAGCAGTCGGCGCATGAGTTGATCGCTGTCGCGGAAAACATCCTGAAATACCTGACCGACAATCCGGAGAAGATCCCTTCCGCCAGGCGGTATATTGACTACTACCAGGAAACGGCGGCAAGCGTGCTGGAAAACTATGTAGAGCTCCAGGACGCCAGGCTTCTTACGGATGAGTCGGAGAAGATCTTCCAGAATACGGCGGAGGCAGTTGTGACGCTCAAGGATGCATTCCAGATGCAGTTTCAGAAACTGATGCAGAATGAACTGATGGACATGGAAGCTGACCTGAACCTGCTTAAGCAGACGCTCCGATCGGAAGGATATGAAGTCAGGCGGAAGGAAAATCATGACGGAGAAAGTGACAGCCTAAAAAACGAAAAGGAAACAGGAGTGTAATACATGAGAAAGAAGATCATAGGACTGGTTTTGCTGATCTGTGTGATGGCAGCTGTGGGAGGCATCTACATTCTGACGGGAGGCACAGACAGCGAAGATAAGGGAACAGGGAAGATACAGCCGGAGACAACGGTATCCGGCTATGTGGGAGGCGAGAAGATCGGGTTCCTGGAAGACAAGGAGGTACTGTCTATCCTTGGAGAAAAATATGGACTGGGAGTGGACTACTCCAAGGCAGGATCCCTCGATATGATGACAGCGGATCTGGAAGGGAGGGACTATCTTTTTCCCTCCAGCAGTATTGCTCTGGAATACTATGAGGAGCTGCACGGCAGCCCGGCCCAGAGCGAGATCCTTCTCAACACGCCCATTGTACTCTACACCCATAAGATAGTACTGGACGCCTTTGACGGCCAGGGGCTGGTCACAAAGGACGGGGATGTGAACTATATCGACATGGCTAAGCTGGTAGAGATGATCCGAAATGATACAGTCTGGGCGGACATCGGCGTGCCGGAACTGTACGGTACGGTTTCGGTGGATACCACAGATCCGGCACGTTCCAATTCGGGAAATATGTTTGCAGCTCTGCTGGCGGATGTACTGAATAAAGGGCAGATGCTGACGCCGGAGAAGGTGGATGAAATCCTGCCGCAGCTCCAGGCAATCTTCGGAAAACTGGGCTACATGGAGACTTCTTCGGCGGATCTGTTCAGCCAGTTCTTGCGGATGGGCGTGGGAGCTACCCCAATCGCGGCGGGCTACGAGAGTCAGATCATTGAGTATGCCATGCTGCACCCGGAGGAGTATGAGGAGATCAAAGAGGATCTTGTCATCCTGTATCCGGCGCCTACTGTGTGGTCCGTCCATGTGCTGATCGCGCTGGACGATGAGGGCAAGACCCTGATCCGGGGACTACAGGACGAAGAAGTGCAGAAGCTGGCATGGGAGAAGCATGGCTTTCGTACAGGAAACTACGAGATATCTGACAAAGAACTTGGCGTGGCAGGCATTGCGGATAATATTACACAGGTAGCACAGGTGCCTTCCTACGCTGTGATGCGTCGGATCATAGATGGGCTCCAGTAAAAGGTTCTGAAAAAAGCAGTAGAAAGGAATGAATGACTATGGCAGAGATAACCCTGGAAATGTTGAGAAAACAAAGAGGGCAGACGGAAGATATGCCGGCGGCGGAAACAGCTGCCGCCCTGAAAGATCAGATTACCGCGCTTACTCCGGAGGAGAGACGTAAGGTGGAAGAGCTGAAGGAGCAGATCGATCTTACAGACTCCCAGATGCTGATGCAGTATGGCGCCGGAGCAAAGCAGAATATCGCAGATTTCTCTGAGAATATCCTCAATAATGTACGGGCGAAAGATACGGGATATGTCGGGGAATTGATGACCGGGCTCATCTCCAATGTGGAAGGACTGGATTTCAGCTCCCTGGAAAAAGAAGGAAGGATCATGGGCCTGTTTAAAAAGATGGAATCCAAAGTAAAGAAATTCCTCATGCAGTACGAGAAGCTGGAAGTGCAGGTGGACCGGATCGAGGGTAAGCTGGAGGAAGCCCGGATGGAGATGCTTAAAGACATCGGGATGCTGGACGCCATGTACGAGAAGAATCTGTCCTATTTCCGGCAGCTGCAGCTTTATATTGCAGCCGGAGAGGAGAAACTGCAGGAATTACGGGAACAGACACTCCCGTCTCTGCGCGCGGAGGCGGAGAAGAGCGGTAATCCTATGAACGCTCAGATTGTCCGGGATTTTGAAGATACGGTGAATCAGTTTGAGAAAAAGATCCATGACCTGAAGACAAGCAGGACGATCGCCATCCAGACGGCGCCCCAGCTTCGGCTTGTGCAGAACAACGATAAACTTCTGGCGGACAAGATACAGACGGCTATCCAGGAGACCATCCCCCTGTGGAAAAGCCAGATGGTCATGGCGCTGGGACTGTACCGGCAGCAGGAAGCCCTGAAGCTGCAGCGCGATATCACGGATACAACGAATCAGCTCCTTTTGCAGAACTCGGAGAAGCTGAAGCAGAACACCCTGGATGTGGCGAAGGAGTCGGAGCGCAGCATCATTGATATTACAACGCTGAAGAAAGCAAATGAGAACCTGGTCCATACAATGAATGAGGCGGTCCGCATCCAGCAGGAAGGCCGCAGAAAACGGCAGGAAGCGGAAGCAGAGCTGGAAAAGCTGGAGCACGATATCCGCGCTTCCCTGCTGGGGACAGCCCAGAGCTGATATGGAGAAGAGTTTTTTTAAAGTTTTGTCAAATAAAGGAGAATGCCTGAGATGACGGCGGTTCCATAGAGGAGCGTAATGAACTTAAGGCATTCTTTTTTGCTTTCGTTTACTTTAAAAAGAACGATCAGTCCGATTCCGGCGTTGGTACAAAGGCCTGCTATCACAGAGGCAAAGGAGAGAGCGCCTCCCAGATAAAGTTCTGTTAAAAGGACAGAAGCGGCGCAGTTGGGGATAAAACCAAGGAGCGCTGCCAGGAACGGCTGAAAGATGCTGCCCTGTAAAAGGAAGGAAGAAACGGATTCCAGTCCGGCGGCCTCAATGATAAAGGTGAGGATTCCGGTAAAAACAAAAATATAGGCAAACAGCTTTACAGTATGATTCAGAGCCGGGCGGATAATGCCGTGATGATCATGGCAGCCGCAGTGGTGGCACAGATCACCGATTTCCTTTTTTGTACAGATGAAACGGGCAAAGAAAATATCGGCCAGATATCCTGCAATAACCGCGATAATTACCTTTACAATGAGAAGAAAGAAAATATCCCTCTCATAGCCGGGATGGGCCATGAGGATAAGAAGCGCTTCGTCTGATGTGGCAAGAAATACAGCCAGGAGTGTGCCAAGAGAAACGACTCCGCCTGCATAAAGGTTGGCTGCCATGACAGAGAAGCCGCATTGAGGTATACAGCCGAACAGAGCGCCTACAATGGGACCTGCCTTTTCCAGTTTGATAAGGGTCTGCCGGATCCATGAGCTGGAGTAGTGCTCCAGCGCTTCCAGGAGAAGGAAGGCGACAAACAGGAACGGCAGCATACGGATCGTATCATTTGCAGTGTGTATAAAAACGTGTTCCAGTAATTCCATGTAAACTCCTTTTGAATCAAAACTCACGATATCTTGAAAATATTAGCAAGTTTCATGGGAAATGTCAAATAAAAGTTAGATGAAACGAACTATATTTTTCTGGTATATCCGGCCAGCCATTGTTTCTCTTCTGATGTCAGATAAGGAGAAAGTGTCTCATAAACTTTCTTATGGTAGGAGTTAAGGATTTGCCGTTCAAAATCGCTGATGAGCGAAGGATCCAGGGCGTCCAGATCTATGGGGGCCAGAGTGAGAGGCTCAAAGCACAGGAAAGTTCCATAGTCTGTCCTTTCTTTTTCCAGACACAACAGTTCGTTTTCCAGACGGATCCCATGTTTGCCGGAGATGTAGACGCCGGGTTCATCGGTGGTGATCATGCCGGCACGTACCGGTACAGGATCTGTGCCGCTTCGCATTCTCCAATTGAAGCTGTTTGGTCCTTCGTGTACGTTTAATAAATGCCCCACTCCATGTCCGGTGCCGTGGAGATAGTCAAGACCCTGCTGCCACAGGGGAGTTCTTGCCAGAGCATCCAGGTTCTGGAAGCAGACTCCTTCCGGAAATACTGCAGACATAAGGCTTAGCATACAGCGAAGAACCAGGGCGAAATGCTCCTTTTCCTCAGCGGTAAGGGGACCGAGGGCAAAGGTGCGGGTAATGTCAGTGGTTCCTTCGATATACTGACCTCCGGAATCCACCAGGTAAAGGCCCCGGGCTTTCAGAGGAATATCTGTCTCTTTTGTGACCGCATAGTGGACAATAGCTCCATGAGGGCCATAACCACTGATAGTCTCAAAACTAAGCCCCAGGCTCCCGGGAGCGGCTTTTCTTAGTCCATCCAGATAGGCTGCAGCGCTGGCCTCGGTGAGAGGACAGCCGTTTTGGATCTGTTCTTTCAGCCATTTCATAAAACGGACCATGATAACGCCATCTTTGATATGGGCCTTTTTGCTCCAGGAGATCTCGGTTTCGTTTTTCGCAGCCTTGAAACCGGTAACCGGATCCGGGCTGCACAAAATAGAAGCGCCTCCCTCTTTCAGAATATGAAAAAGAGTATAATTAAGCTGGGATTTTGAAAGCAGTACGCTGCTGTTGCTATAGCGCCTGATAAAATCATAGACGGAATCATAAGGGTGGATCTGAACGCCCTGCCTTTCGATATACCGGCAAGTGTCCGCATCCAGTTTTTCCATGTCTGTAAAAAGAAACGCCTTCTCTTTTTCAATGACTGCATAAGATAAAAAGACAGGATTATAGTCCACATCGCTGCCTCTTAAGTTAAAGAGCCATGCAATCTCATCCAGTGCGCATATGATATGGGTGTCTGCGCCTCTTTTCACCATTTCCTGGCGAAGAGCCGACAACTTGGAGGAGACGGACTGCCCCACATAAGTTTCTTCATAAATCCAGATTTTTTCTTTGGACATAGACGGTCGATTTTCCCAGATAGTGGATGCCAGGTCAAGAGAAGCATCCAGGCGGATCTGCTTTTTTGCCAGTGTCTCAGCCAGTTCCTCACCGGCAGAGGCGGAAAGCGTCCGTCCGTCAAAGCCGACACAGCTTCCGGCGCTTAAGCGGGAAGTCAGAAATTCTTCGACGGAAGGGACTTTTGGCATCTGCATTTTATAGAGTGTGATACCGGTGCCTTTAAGCTGCTGCTCTGCCTGAAGAAAATAGCGCCCGTCTGTCCAAAGGCCCGCCTCATCGGGCAGGACCACAAGGGTTCCAGCCGATCCTGTAAATCCGGACAGCCATGCGCGGAATTTGAAATGTTCTCCCACATATTCAGAGAGATGGTAGTCGGCGGTGGGAATATAATATGCAGATAATTGCTTTTCTGCCATGACGCTGCGAAGCAGGGCCATGCGCTGATTGATGATCGTATTCATAAGAAGCCTCCATTTCTTTGCTGTCATTTTCACCTATAAATAGACCATAACACCGAGTAAGAGGAAAAGTCAAGGGAGCGGGCAGCCTGTGATCAAGCTGCCCACTCCCTTGCAAATTGCATGGTGAGTTTTATGTAGTTTTATGCCTGGAGGCGTTTCAGCAGTTCTTTATGCTGGATCGCACCCTGATGGTCTGCCTGCATCTGAAGCACCATATCCAGCATGCCGGAAGCGGTGCTGTAATGTTTCAGACCGATCTCGCCAAGAGCTATAAGGTAGCGGCAGTATATGGTATTCCTCATCTGGATGTTATTGGGGAATACTTCCAGTTCCGGCAGGGAGACAGCAAAGTAATCATAGGATACTTTGTCAAAGATATGTTTTTCTCCGAAGGCTTTCAGCTGGTGGTAATCCCGCTTTGCTTTGTCGGTCTGCCCCAGAGCGTCTTTGGCAAGCCCCTGATAGAGAATGGTGTCCGAGGGCTGGTCATTGTAGTACAGTGCAACGGAAGGCTCGGAAAGGCCCTCGGATGCACGGGTAAAGTATTCTTTGGCCTTTTCCTGTTCGTCCATCGCTTCGTAGCAGCGGCCGATGTAGTATTCTGCCATGTTATCCTGTACGTTCGGCAGTTTCCCTTCGCCCAGATTATCCGGATAAGTAAAGGTGTCAGTAAGAAGCCGGATTGCGTCCCGGTAGTTTCCGGCATCCATTTCCTGAAGGGCTTTTTCTGTGAGGGCATAGCGGTACTGACCGCTTACCTTGCCTTCTCCGCCTTCCCATGGATGGAAGATATGTCCTTTCAGGCAGGTGAGCGCTTTGTCATACTGTCCGGTTTTGTTCAGCAGTGTAATGTATTCCAGATAGAGGACATCTCTTTCTTCCAGAAGATGCGGATACTGTTCAAGGACGGACAGCCGCTCTTTGACAGAGACATTATTTTTGGCAAGGAGCTGGTCGTACTCCTGAAGGAAACGGGGATAAGACGGATCCAGTTCCAGCGCTTTCTTCATGACATCCAACGCTTTAGCGGGATCTTTTTCTTTATTATAGTAAGCAATGGCAAGATTGCGGTAAGGCATTGCATAGGTTCCGTCTTCCTGAACGGAGGTTTCCCACTGGGCAGCTGCAGCTGCGTACTGCTTTTTGTCATAGAATAAAAGTCCAAGATAGTAGTGTGCATACGGAGCAGTGCCAAGAACCTTTACTGCACGCTGAAGAATGACGATTTCCTCTGCTTTATTTGGGAAACAGTAGTCAGGGTTCGCTTTTTCAGCCTTCATAAAAGCGGCAGCAGCCTTCTCGTTATCCTGCATTTCTGTAAATACAAAGCCCTGGTAGTAGAAAGTCATAGGCGTTTTTTCCGGTGAGGCTTCCAGAATATCTGCAGCGTCCTGGTAGAATCCCGCCTTCATATAAAGAAGGGAGAGTTCCAGGTAATTGTAAGAAGGAGAGCGCATTACATTTACCCAGGCATCCATGTCATTTTCTGCTTTTGCATTTTCGTAGAGACAGCCCATGGAAAGCGGATCGATCTCAAGGCTTTCCGCCAGGAAGCTCTTCGTGTCTCTTTCAAGAGCACGAAGAATAGCAGCTTTCAATGTGCGGGCGTTCATGTTGTGCCAGTTGTAAATGAGAGATTTGTCAATAAACTCCAGTGCCTGGCTGTAGAGGCGCTTCTTACAGCTTAAGGCAGCCAGCTGATAAAATCCTCCGCTCTGTGTTTCCATGCTCCAGGTGGATTTATAGAAAGCATCAAAGGCTTTTTCATCTTCGCCTAAAAATCTGAGGGCAAGCCCGAGATTAAAGTAGCTCTCTCCGTAGTAAGGATTGGGATTTTTCCAGGTCTGTTTTTCGATGGCTTTTTCAAAATGTTCTTTGGCTTTTTCAAAATGGCCTCTCTTGAGAAGAAGCAGACCATAGCCGTTGTTCAGGCGGATATCGGTAGGATCACGGCGGAGTCCTTCTTCATAATAGTCTGCCGGCTCATAGGTTGCATGGCGGTACTGCTCCAGATGCTGTGCCCCTAAGAAAAGTTCCTCTGTGGATTTCAGTTCTTCAGGAGCCGCCAGCGGAACTGCCGGATCCGGGGTGGGTTCCAGTTCTTCTTTTATGGCCTGATAGCTTACCAGGATTTCGTTCTGCTCGGTTGTCACAGTTACTTCACAGCCGTCAGCGCTTGTAAGATCTGTGGCAAAGGAATCTTCAAAATATTCACAGGGGTCAGCGTTCAGTGTTGTTTCATAGAGCAGTTCTCCGTTTCTGGAAACAGTCAGACGAAGATTGTCAAAGCATCCGGATGTATAGAGGAGAAGATTGGCGGTTCCATCCTCTACGGTAAAGTTGATCATGGCATCCTTGGTTGCATTTTTCACTCTTCCCACGCCTTTGTAGGGCATGAAATATTGTACAAATGTTTTTTCCTCATAAGGCTTCAGCCACGTAAAGTCCGGCTGGTTGTCGGCAAAAACGCCGGTCATCAGTTCGATATACGGCCCGTCAGCGTCAGTGAGGTTGCGGTCCCAGGCACGTCCGAAATCAGCATTTCCCCATGTCCACTGTTTTTTGCCCGGAGAGATGTGGTGGTCTGCCACATGGAGAAGACCTGCTTTTTTCTCTTCATCATAGTTTCCGATAAAGTCAAAGTCAGAATGAGCTGCCATATAAGAAGTAGGAACTTTGATATTTTTATACATGGAAATATCGATTCCTGCGGAGTAATCATATTTATAGTATTCTCCCGTTGCAATAGGGAAGGTAGATACGGCGCGTTTTCCGTGATCCATCACTGCGTGCACATCCGGCGGAAAGACAGAGTAGGTATGGTCGTTTACCGGGACAGCCGGATTTGCCCACCACAGAAATGTCTGGGGAGTATCTGTGCCGTTGAACAGACGCCCCTTGATCTCTATGTAAGCTTTATCGGGATACAGGGTAAAGGAAGCCATGCCTTTTGTACCGTACATTTTATCTGTCTCGCTGACAAAAACAGTAGCAGAGCCATCTTCATTTTTGCAGAAGGAATAGTCCACAGGAGAATAAGTGCTGGGGCGATGGTGCTGCGGCCAGTTAAACTCGATTCCTCCGGAGATCCAGGGGCCGGTAAGTCCCACAAGAGCCGGTTTGATCACATGATTGTAATAGACAAAATCATAGTCGTTAGTTTTGTCATAGGCTCGCTGGATCCTTCCGCCAAGTTCCGGGAACACCATGACTTTCAGAAAATCATTTTCCAGAAAAACAGCATGATAGCTTACATCCTCTTTTTCATCCGAAATCTTCTCCGTGACAGGGAGGGGGTATACTTTTCCGCTGCTTCCCTGATATGCGCGGTTCTCAATAAACAGAGGCCCTTTTTCCGGAGGATACACTTTATAAGTGGGAATAACGACGTTTTCTTCCCAGACATTTACTGATGCGTTCATAATATTCACTCCTTATTTGTTGTGATTGATCTGTTGTCATTAAAGTATCATATCTGTCTTTTGGGAAAAATATCATATCGTTTGCAATGATGGACAATATTCCATAAAGTTGCTATTATCATAACATGATGGAAAAAAACGAGAAAAAGAAAAAAGACGGTTTTGTGGATGAGCAGTATTTTATCATTCCTACAGAGTCCTTTGGAAACTATGCAGGGCATCCGCTGATAAAGGGGATGTACCTGACGGATATCGGATTTTTCCCCAGGGCGCGCCACCACTACAGAGAAAGGGAGGAGGGGACACCGGAATATATTCTGATCTATTGTGTGGAGGGTGAAGGCCATATCCATGTGGGAGAGGAAAAATACGTGCTTCATGAACGGGAGGCGTTCTGCATTCCGGGAGGCCAGGGACACAGGTACTATGCAGATGAAAAGAATCCATGGAGTATTTTCTGGGTGCATTTTAAAGGGGAGAATGTGGGATATTTCCCGTTAGAGGAAAAGAAAGTGACAAAGATAAATTCCCGACATGCCCAGAGCCGGATCATTACGCTGTTTGATCTGTTGTTTCAGGTGCTGGAGCGCAACTATACGCTGGGAAATTTTATCTATATTTCCCAGGTGCTCATGCTGATCCTTTCAGAAATTTATTTTCGGGAAAAGGCAGATGAGGCCAGCGAACAGAACCGGCATGTCACAGCAGCGGTGAGATATATGTACAAACACCTGCATGAGAATCTGAAACTGCAGGATATTGCCGATGAGCTGAAGCTGTCGAAGAGTTATATCAATGCCGCTTTTAAGAAATATACCGGCCGTGCTCCGGTGGATTTTTTTATTAATCTGAAGATGCAGGAGGCCTGCAAGCTTTTGAAATCCACCAATCTTTATATTGTGGATATCGGACAAAGACTCGGCTATAATGATCCTTACTATTTTTCGCGGATCTTCAAAAAGATGGTAGGCGTTTCTCCGAAGGAATATCGGGAAAAAGAGCTGATCCAGCCATAAGAGGAGAAATTACTATTTATTCAGCCATAAGAGAGGCAATTACTATTTATTCAGCCATGAAGCTCGGATTGGCAGCTGATGCTGCCCATTTTGCTGCTAGCGCAGCTAAATCCTCGCTTAAGGCTAAACGCCGTAGGTCTGGGAATATCCTATTTATTCAGCCAGGAAGCTCGGATTCGCAGCGTACGCTGCTGTTTCGCTGCTAGCGCAGCTAAATCCTCGCTTAAGGCTAAACGCCATGTGTCCGACTACATCAGATGTCCTTCGCAAGTAAACTTGCGCGGCCATCTGATTTGTCGTACGCATGGCTGAATAAATAGTAATATAGTCCATCAATTTGAAGGATAATTAATTTTGGATGTGATCTGAAAGTATTAAGATATGGGTAAGAAATCATTCAGTGATTCGCGGAAGTTCTTTGTTTGGGAACCCGCATTCTTAAGTATTCATTTAAGGAGGAGAACGGATATGAGTTATGAAGTGCCAAAAAAAATGATCGGTATGAAACTGCCGGGAGGCGACCGGGTAGAGCAGGTGGAACAGGATGTGCCGAAGCCGGGATACGGACAGGTGCTTTTGAAAATGAAGGCAGCAAGCCTGTGCGGAAGTGACCTTAAATTTATTTATCATGAACATACGGATAAGACCGGGGGAGCAAGATATGACAATGTGATCGCAGGACACGAGCCCAGCGGCCAGGTAGTACAGGTAGGAGAAGGCGTCCTGGATTTTAAGGAAGGCGACAGGGTAGTTGTATACCATATCCAGGGATGCGGATACTGTGACGAGTGCCGGAAGGGATTTTTCATCAACTGTCAGCAGCCGGAGAGACGGGCTTACGGATGGCAGAGAGACGGCGCGCTTGCAGAGTATATGGTAGCGGATGTGTCGACCTGCATTCATCTGCCGGAATTTCTTACTTATGAAGACGGTGCCATGATTGCCTGCGGATTCGGAACAGCATATCAGGGACTTTTGAGGGCGAATGTATCAGGACGCGACCGTGTTCTTGTTATGGGACTTGGCCCTGTAGGACAGGCGGCCCTGATCCTGGCAAAGGCTATGGGAGCAGAGACGATCGGCGTTGATATTGCCAAGGAGCGCCTTGAGATGGCAAGACAGATCGGAGCAGACCAGGTATTTATGGGTGATGACGATGCAGTGAAAAATGTTATGGAATATACAGGCGGCAAGGGAGTGGAAGTTGCCATTGACTGCTCCGGAAGCGCTATCGGACGGCACAGATGTCTGGAGGCTGCAAGAATGTGGGGGCAGGTTGTGTTCCTTGGAGAACAGGGCACGGTATCTTTTGAACCAAGTCCGCTTCTGCTTCACAAAAATCTGACTCTTCACGGATCCTGGGTAACATCCGTGGCAAACATGGAGCGCCTGGTTGAATTTCTTGACCGCAAGAAGATCCATCCAAGCCAGATCATTACACATCGGTATCCTCTTAGCCAGACAGAAGAAGCATATCGTGTATTTGCCACAGGAAAGACGGGAAAAGTGTGTGTAAATATGGAGATGGAATAGAAAATGAGCAATTTAGAGAAAATTGTAAAGTGGCTGGGAACGACTTCTTATGAAGGCGTCGTTCTCGGAAGAAGAGATAATTTCAAATGGATCACAGAAGAGAACGCAAATGCAGTAGTGACCAATGGGGAAGTCGGTATTGCATTTCTTGTGATCGAAAAATCCGGGAAAGTGAAGATGATTGCTGACAGCAGCGACTGCCCGAGAATGAGTGAAGAGCAGAATGCTCTGGGGGCAGAGTGTATTCTTGCCCCGTGGTATGAGACTCTTGACGGCTTTCTTGCAGACTGCTGCAGGGGAAAGAAGTATGCTTCCGATACAGGTATTTCCGATACTGTATATGTCCAGGGAGAGCTTGTGGATCTTCGGATGCAGCTTAGCCAAAAAGAGTTGGAGCGGTATCGGGAAATCGGACAGGAATGTGCCCGGATCGTAGAGAGAGTAGCGAAAGATGCGCGTCCCGGACAGACGGAAAATGAAGTGGCAGCTATGCTGAAGTGCCGGTGTATTGAAAAGGGCGTCAGCCCGGACTGTGTCCTGGTGGGAAGCGACGACCGGATTTTGAAATACCGCCATCCCGTTCCTACAGATAAGAAAATAGAAAAATCTTTAATGGTAGTTCTGGGAGGAGAAAAATACGGACTGAACATCAGTATGACAAGGATTGTCAGTTATGGAAAGCCAGATAAAGAGATTGCAGCGAGAATGAAAAAGACCCAGTATATTTTTGCGTCTATGCAGAATATGATGGAAGATGGAATGGCATATAATGAATATTTTCGGAAGGTGCAGAAGCTTTATGATGAAGCCGGGTGGCCTGGCGAGTGGAAGATGCATCATCAGGGAGGACCTACCGGATATGGCTGCAGAGAATTTGTAGTCACACCGGATACAAAAGGCTTTCTCCGGGAGGGGCAGGCTTATGCATGGAACCCGACAATCCTGGGGACAAAATGTGAGGAGACAACCTATCTGAAAGATGGACGGGTTGAGATCCTGACAAGGACTAAGGACTGGCCGTGCACTGTTGTGGAGACAGAGTACGGAAGCCTGGATGCGGCAGATATCCTGATAGTGTCTTAAAATTGATATATCGTGGAATAGGTGTTGTTTGAGGGTTATAGAATCAGCCTATAAGTATATACGGAAAAACAATTGGCTTTTGTCTGATGAGATTACTATACTTAGTGATAGAGAAAATGTTCTTTGCAAAAGAAGAATTAGGAGGTAAAGAATTATGTCTATTACAGCTGAAACAGCCAAACAACATGCAAATGATCCAGCAGTATTGTGCTGCAGAGCGGAGGCAGGGATTACAATTGAAGCAGCAAATCTGGAAGATCCGGCCATCTTTGACGAACTGGTGGATTCAGGGCTCCTGTCATTGGAAGGATGTCTGAAGATTGGACAGGTATTGGGAGCAAAGCTTACAAAAACGAGTGATTCTCTTTCACCTTTGACCCCTGATAATGTAGAAGGGTTCAAAGATACGGTAGAATCAGAAGAAGAGACTAAAGAAGAGCAGGCGGAAGCGCCGGCAGCTGTGGAAGCGGCAGCAAGCGTTCAGGGAGCGGTTGCAACAGTAAAGGGAGGAAAAGTTGTAATTTCCATCAAAGAAGGAAAGGATATTTACCTGGAACTTCCTGTTTAGAGAACATATGACGGCAAAATGGCAGAGGATGTCCTGAAAATATAATTCAGCGGCATCCTTTTTTGAGTGTTCTGATTTTGTTTTGCCGGTGGATGTAAGAATTTAGAGGAAGTTGAACAAATAGAAAAGAAAATGGAGGAGGAAATTATTGAATCTGTACAAATATAGTGCTATAATAAACATGCCATTAACAATGGAGAAACGGTGAAAAAAGAGAAATGAAAGGGAATGCAAGTAATATCCAAGTTAAACAGTTGAACAGAAACCGAGTGTTTCGCTATATTAACAGCAGAGAAAAGACGAGCATGCCGGAGATTGCAATGGCGCTGCATATCAGTACGCCTACCGTGCTTTCTATTGTAAATGAGCTGGAAAAAAGACAGATGGTAGAGGTAAACGGCGAGTTTGAATCTACCGGAGGAAGAAAAGCCAAGATCCTTACTGCTGTAAGGAACAGCCGATATGCGGTGGGGCTGGATATTACGGCAAACCATGTGAGCATTACATACACAGATCTTTCCGGTCGTGCATTGAATCACAGAAGGATTCGCAAACCCTTTGTCTATTCGGATGATTATTTTGCGGAGTTAGCCCGCCTGACAGAAGAGTTTGTGAAAGAATGGGATGTGCCTCCGGAGAAAATCGAGGGAATGGGAATTTCCATGCCGGCTATTATTAACAGCAGGGAGCAGATCATTACTAATTCTCATGCGCTGGGAGTCTATAATGTATCCTGCAGGAGCTGGACCGAGAAAATGCCCTATCGGTGTGATCTTGTCAATGATGCCAATGCAGCGGCGGTGACGGAGATCAGTGGCAGGAGAATACCGGGAAATATGGTATATTTCTCTTTGAGCAATACGGTCGGAGGAGCAGCTCTTTTTCGTGATGATCTGGGAAGGATCAAATTCTGGTCGCCATGGCAGGGAGATACTTACAGTCTTTATGAGGGAGACAATTGGAGGAGCTGTGAATTTGGTCATATGGTGATCCATCCGGGAGGAGAAAGGTGTTACTGCGGAAAAGAAGGATGTGTAGACGCCTACTGTTCCGCTTTGAAACTGGCAGACAGGACAGAGGGAAATCTGGAGAGATTTTTCCTGGAAATGGAAGCGGGCAATGAGGAGTTTCAGAAGGTATGGGAAGAATATCTTCAGAATCTGGCAATTGCTGTTGATAATCTCAGGATGTGTTTTGACTGCCGGGTCGTTCTGGGAGGATATGTGGGAAGCAACATTTCCCCTTATATAGACAGGATCCGCAGGCTGGCAGCGGAAAAAAATATTTTTGAAAAAGACGGAAGTTATATTGACGCATGCAGGTATCAGAAGGAGGCTTCGGCTCTCGGAGCAGCCATCCTGCAGATAGAGAGGTATATAGACACGATATAAAAGTGTCTTTTCCTTTCGACACTTTATTAAATACATTATTAAAGTATAAAATAAAAATCAGGAGGACATTGTGATGGAAGGAAATATGAAAGTTGCTGTGATGAACGGAATTGGAAAGATGGGATATACCGAAAGACCAATTCCTGTTCCGAAGGATGACGAGGTGTTGGTAAAACTGGAATATGTCGGAATCTGCGGCAGCGACATGCATTATTACGAGATGGGAAGGATAGGAGACTATGTGGTAGAGCCTCCGTTTGTTCTTGGACATGAGCCGGGAGGCACTGTTGTGGAAGTCGGAAAAAATGTGACTCATTTGAAAGTGGGCGACCGTGTTGCCCTGGAGCCGGGAAAAACATGCGGCAAGTGCAAATTTTGCAGAGAAGGCAAATATAATCTCTGTCCGGATGTTGTCTTTTTTGCTACTCCGCCGGTAGACGGAGTGTTCCAGGAGTATGTGGCTCATGAGGCTGCTCTTTGCTTTAAACTTCCCGATAATGTGAGCACACTGGAGGGAGCTCTGATCGAGCCTCTGGCAGTTGGTTTTCATGCGGCGAATCAGGGAGGCGCTCATATCGGACAGAAAGCAGTTGTATTTGGAGCGGGATGTATCGGCCTTGTATCTATGATGGCTTTAAAAGCAAGCGGAGTATCAGAAGTATATGTGGTTGATATTATGCAGAAGCGGCTGGACAAGGCTATGGAACTTGGCGCGGACGGCGTGATCAACAGCAAGGATGTGGATGTGCTGGAGAAAGCAAAAGAACTGACAGACGGAGAAGGTTTTGACCTTGCCATTGAGACTGCCGGAACTGAGATTACCACAAATCAGGCCATTCAGGTCGTAAGGAAAGGATCCAATATAGTTCTTGTCGGTTATGGAAAGACAGGCATGATGAATATGATGATGAGTCTGGCTCTGGATAAAGAGATTACTTTTAAGACGGTATTCCGCTACCGCCACATTTACCCGATGGCAATTGATGCGGTGGCACAGGGAAAAGTAAATTTGAAAGAAATTGCAACACATATTTTTGACTTTGATGACATCCAGAATGCCATGGATCGAAGCATAAATGAAAAAGCAGAGATTGTGAAGGCTGTTGTGAAAATTGCTAAATAATACCCAGATTGCTAAATAAATAACATTATGCAATTTGTATAAAATGTTAAAAAAATAATTGTGAAATATTGCATCTTGTACAAAGAAAAAGAGTTGTATATAATTAAATGCATAAAATAGATTTGTAAAACCATTTTATTAAAGAAATAAATAAAACTAATTTCTTTAATAGGAAAGGCTGAAAGGAGCAAAGAAAATGGGAATTATTGAAAGCATGAGACTTGATGGAAAAGCAATCTATGTAACAGGAGGCGCAAGCGGAATCGGAAGATGTGCGGCAATGGCTTTTGCAGAGGCAGGAGCTGATGTGGCGATCGTAGATATCAATCTGGAAGGAGCTGAAAAAGTAGCAAAAGAAATTGCAGATGCTACAGGCTCAAAGACAATTGCGATCCAGGCGGATGTAACCAACCAGGAACAGGTTGAAGCTATGGTTGCAAAGGTTGTTGAGACATACGGAAAGCTGGATGCTGCTTTTAATAACGCCGGAATTTGTATCAATGTTCCAGCAGAAGAAATGACATATGAGCAGTGGAGAAAAGTAACCGATATCAATTTGAACGGAGTATTCCTGTGTGCAACAGCAGCAGGAAGACAGATGCTGAAACAGGGATACGGTTCCATTATCAATACAGCTTCCATGTCAGGACATATCGTAAATGTACCGCAGCCACAGTGTGCATACAATGCATCTAAGGCAGGCGTGATCCTTCTGACAAAATCTCTTGCTGTTGAATGGGCGAAAAAAGGCGTCCGCGTAAACTGCATCAGCCCGGGATATATCGGAACAGAGCTGATCCTTGAGGCAGAACACCTGAAACCTCTGATGGCACAGTGGAATGAGATGGCTCCGATGGGAAGAGTTGGAAAACCGGAAGAACTTCAGTCAATTCTGGTATATCTGGCAGGAGATACAAGTACATTTACAACAGGATCGGACATTGTTGTGGACGGAGCATTTACCTGCTTCTAAAAACTTCTAAAGGCCAGAGGTTATTTATTGCGATAGCTATTAGCAGAGGCTATAAAAATATTTATTTTCAAGGAGGAAAATGTATGAAGAAGAAAGTTGTAAGTATTTTGCTGTGTGCGGCTATGGTTTCAGCAATGGCGATGGGTTGCTCATCAGAAGCGCCGGCAAGCGACAGCGGAAGCGAAGACAGCGGTTCTGAGGAAGGCGGGGATGGTTCTCTGACGATAGGAATTACGATCCAGTCCCTTAAGAACGACTACTGGGCAGGCGTTATGTCCAAGCTGGAAGAACTCATGAAAGACAAAGGATATGAGTATACTCTGATCGACTGTGAAGACAACGCTGCAACACAGGTTGGACAGATTGAGAACTTTGTTACAACAGGTGTGGACGTAATCATGGTTCATCCATCCGATCCGGACGCTATTGAAACGGCTTGTAAGGAAGCCCTTGACGCCGGTGTAAAAGTAATGTGCTGGGATGATGAGATGGAAAACACCACAGCCAACTGGGTACTTGACAATACAGCCCTCGGTGAAGAGATCGGAAAGCTGGCTGCTGAATTTATCAACGAAAACTTTACAGCAGATGATAAAGCAGAAGTATGCGTTATCGGATATCCTTCTACAAAGGTTCTGTTAGAGAGACAGCAGGGTATTGAATCCGGACTGGAAAAATACTGTGAAGATAACTATGAGATCGTAGCAACAACAGAAGGTCTGGAAGCTCCGGAATCTCAGACAAACGTTGAGACAGTTCTTCAGGCGCATCCTGACTGCCAGGTATTCGTTGGAACAGGTGCAGGCCCGATGAACGGCGCAAACCAGGCACTTCTTCAGCACTACGGCGGAGCTGGAAAAATTCCGGCAAATGTTGGAGTATTTACAACTGACGTTACAATGCAGCAGTTAGACTCCATCAAAGCTGGCGATGAAGCAGCAAAAGGTATCGTAGGATTTGAAGGTTCCAATACAGATACAGCATCTGCTTGTCTGGAAATGATTGAGAAAGTTGCAGCAGCAGGCGATGATGATTTCCAGGGAGAAGATCACAATACATTCAGACCGACATCTGTTATCAACATGGATAACATTGATGATATCCTCGCAGGAATGTAATAACAACCTTCGGTAACAGGAAGACAAGATAGAGGCGGTGTATTCCGCCTCTAAATAATATAAGCCACAGGGGGACGAACATGAGTGAAGAATATGTATTGCAGTTACAGCATATAAGAAAAGAATACCCGGGTGTTGTTGCGCTGAAGGATGTTACATTGGAGTTGAAACCGGGAGAGATACTGGCCCTTATCGGCGAAAACGGAGCCGGAAAATCTACCCTGATCAAATGTTGTTCCGGAGCAGTTATCCCCACCTCCGGGAAGATTATAGTCAATGGAAAAGAATTTACAAGCATGACACCGCAGCTGGCAGCAGAGAATGGAATTGCGATTATTTACCAGGAATTTAATAACGTAAAGGAACTGTCGGCAGCAGAAAACTTATTTTTGGGAAGGCCTATTAAAAAAGGAATTGTTATCGACAAGGCGGCTATGGAGAGAGAGGCTGCCAAAGCGTTTGAACAGTTGCATATTAAAATTGACCCGAAGGCTCTGATGAAGAATCTGACCGTCGGATATCAGCAGATGGTGGAAATTGCCAAGGCAATCCAGCAGAATGCGAAGATACTGATTATGGATGAACCTTCCGCACCTTTGACAAGCGCGGAAGTTGAAAGTATGTTTGAAGTGGTGGAAAGACTTCGGAAAGAGGGAGTTTCAATTATTTATATTTCTCATCGTCTGGAAGAAATCTACCGTCTGTCAGACAGAATTGTTGTTCTTCGTGACGGCGAATACATCAAGACTCTTATTACAAAAGAGAGTCATGTCCAGGAGCTGATCAAGCTTATGGTAGGACGTGAGCTGACACAGACCTATCCGCCGAGAGGAGACTGCATAGACGAAAATGAAGTAATACTGGAATTGAAAGATGTGACCGGAAACGGTGATAAAAATATCAGTCTGAAGGTACATAAAGGTGAGATTCTCGGTCTTGGAGGCCTGGTTGGAGCGGGACGTACAGAACTGGCGCAGATGATTTTCGGCGCAGTAAAAAAACAGTCCGGAGAGATATATTTTAAAGGCAAGGAAATTAATCCCAAGAGTCCGAGAGAAGCAATTGATATCGGAATTGCCCTTGTACCTGAGGACAGAAAGCGTCATGGCGCACTTTTGGGAGTGTCTATTAAAAACAATATCAATATGCCGATCTATCAGAGAAACTCGACTTTAAGCGTGATCAATTCCAAAGTTGAGAGAGAAACTGCAGAGAAATATGAAAAGAGTATGGCGATCAAGACTCCGTCGCTGCAGCAGCTTGTCAAGAATTTAAGTGGTGGTAATCAGCAGAAGGTTATTCTGGCGAAATGGCTGGCTGCTGATGCAGAACTGATTATTGTTGACGAGCCTACAAGAGGTATTGACGTAGGCGCGAAGTATGAAATCTATAAGCTGATGAACGAGCTGGTAGAAAAAGAAGGAAAGGCGATCATCATGATCTCTTCCGAAATGGAGGAGCTTATGGGTATGTCTGACCGTATTGTTGTTCTTTCAGAAGGAAATATGACCGGTTCTCTGGAGAAGAGTGAGTTCAGCCAGGAAACGATCATGGCATATGCATCCGCAGCGAGAATGGAGGAGGGTTAAACCATATGAAGAGTAATGTAGGATCTAAATTAAAAGAACATGCCATCTGGATTGTATTAGTAGTCCTTGTTATTGGATTTACGGTGGCAAACCCAAGATTTGTAAACCCAAGCAATATATTTACACTGCTTCGTCAGGTGGCTGTATTTGGTATTGCTTCCATCGGTATGACATTTGTTATTTTGCTGGCTGACATCGACCTTTCTATCGGTTCGATCATGTCTTTTGTAAATGTTGTCTGTGCTTACCTGATGGTAAATGCCGGAGTAAACTGGATTCTGGCAACACTGATTACTTTAGTACTCTCTACTTTGGTAGGTGTACTGAACGGTTTTATGGTATCCACTATCGGCATCCCGGCCCTGATTGCGACCTTTGCGACACAGACCGCCTTTTCGGGATTGACGTATATCATTTGTGATGGTATGCCGATCTATGGATTTACAGAATCTTTCAATGTATTTGGCCAGTGGTATGTAGGACCTGTTCCGGTTCCTGTTATTATCATGATTATCTGCTTCATAGTAGGAGCTTTTATCCTGAACAAGACCTATTTCGGCCGTTATTTCTATGCGGTTGGAGGTAACCCGGAGGCAGCGAAGCTTTCCGGTATCCGTGTAGGAAGAGTAAAATATCTTGTATTTGCACTTTCCGGATTTTTCTCAGGACTGGCAGGTATCGTGCTTCTGTCCCGTACAGCTTCCGGTGCCCCGAATGCAGGAACAGGCTATGAATTTAAAGTAATCACCTGTGTTGTACTTGGTGGTGTGTCCGTAGCCGGTGGTTCCGGTAGAATGTCAGGCGTTGTGGCCGGTACATTTATCATCGGAGCGCTCCAGAACGGTATGGTTCTTATGAACATCGACAGCTATACACAGAACATCGTTATGGGTATTGTGCTGGCACTTGCAGTTGGATTTGACTGTATCCAGAATAAAAAGCAAGCAAACTAAATTCCATATAGGCCAAGAAAATCCCGGCAATGTTATATTGCTGGGATTTTCTGACAATATGATGTTTTTGCCGGAGGAGTTGCTTTCTCCAGAGGAACAAAAGTTGACTTTTAGTGTGCAGAATAGTAGTATTAAATTGTATATTTTTGAACATTGAGAGGTTAAAATTTTGAAAAAGAGTCAGTTGATATATCATTATATAAGGGAGCAGCAAGCTGTCTCGAAACAGGACATTGTTGTGGGGCTGAAGCTCAGCCTTCCTACAATTACCCATAATCTTCAATATCTTGAAGAGTTGCATCTGATTGATACATCCGATAAAATCCGAAATACCGGCGGAAGGAATGCAACAGCTTACTCTTACGTGAAAAATGCAAGGGCAGCTATTGGTCTCTATTTGACAGCGCATCATATTAATTGTGTATCAGTGGATCTCTCGGGGGATGTGATCCAGATGATTCGGAGGAAGCGTGATTTTAATCTGGATGATGATGGATATTTGCAGGAAATCGGCGTGATCGTCGAGGAGGTAAAAAGAAAATCTAAAATAAAAGACAAAGATTTTCTGGGGGTTGGCATATCAGTTCCCGGCCTGGTCTCGCAGGATGGAGAAATTGTCACGTATGGAATGACCCTGAATTTCGGCGGAAGAACAAGGGAAGGAATTGCCAAATATATTCCCTACAGAAATAAGCTGTTTCACGATTCGATTGCAGCAGGGTATGCAGAGGTGTGGAAAGAGCAGGATATACAGAATGCCTTCTACTTAAGTCTCAGTAACAGTGTGGGAGGAGCAGCGCTGTTTGACAAAAAGATTTATGAAGGAAACAGCCAGAAGGGCGGAGAAGTGGGCCATATGACAGTTGTGCCGGAAGGAGGGGAACAGTGTTACTGTGGCCGTAAGGGGTGTTTCGATACCGTGTGTCGTTCTACGCTTCTGGATCAGTATACAGATGGAAACCTGGAACGGTTCTTTGGACTTCTGGATGCCGGAGATGCAGAGGCAGTTAGATTGTGGGATAAATATTTGGACAATTTGTCGTTGGGAATCCACAATCTTCGGATGTTGTTTGACTCTGATATTATTCTGGGCGGATATGTAGGAGCTTATATTGAGAAATATATGGAAGATCTCTGCGACAGGATAGATGCGAGAAATCCGTTCGGGGATCCGGCCAGGGAATATCTTGTTCCTTGCAAATATAAAGTGGAAGCGGCAGCTGCCGGAGCAGCGATCTATTTTATTGATGAATTTTTTGAAAGTATTTGATAAAAAATTAACTGGGGACGTAACAAAGTTTAACTTCAATGTCATTAAGTTTAGAAAATGAGTCCTCAAAAGAAAGACA